>NZ_JBPDVH010000006.1:0-131876 GCF_051851555.1 Lonepinella sp. BR2474
TGCCTTGAGATGAGTTCTCCCCGACTTAAAGTTGGTAAGGGTTGTTTAAGACGAAGACGTAGATAGGTGTGGTGTGTAAGCGGTGTGAGCCGTTGAGCTAACACATACTAATTGCCCGAGAGGCTTAACTATACAACGCTCAAGTGTTTTTGGGTGAAGTAAGAAAAAGTAAGTAAAACTAAATCAAAATTAAATAAACTAAAAAATCAGACAAAAAAGAGAATCAAACAGACAGCTTGTTTTTAAATTTAAAGAATAGAATAAAAGAAATATAGGGTCGTATTGAATACGCCCAATCATCAAAGGAATAATCCTGATGGTCATAATGCAGTAGCCCCACCTGAACCCATGCCGAACTCAGAAGTGAAATGCTGTAATGCCGATGGTAGTGTTGGGTTTCCCAATGTGAGAGTAGGTCACCATCAGGTTTTTTATTAGAACACAAACCCCAGTTACGAGAGTGACTGGGGTTTTTGTCATTTTTATTTATCCCGCAAAGACATACTCTGCACTGGTGTACGGGGTTAAGCATAGTTACGCCACGCTGTGGCTATTCTGGTTGTTTAAAATACCGTCAATTTTTCAAGGATTATAATCCTTTTACTTGTTATTGACATAACAAGTAAACATCTCCTACAAATTAAAAAGGATTTCATTGTGAATAGGTTTGTTATTTTTTCTACTGTATTATTAACAACAAGTATCGTATTTGCGAATACTTCAGAAGATAAGATTGCACAGTGTTTACAAGTTTCTTATCCGCAAAGTATTGTTGCTAAAGACAATCAAATTCAGATTGGGAATAAGATATTTACAGTTAAATTTAGCCATACTAATGTAGATGCATCGAATTTTCAACAGCTATTAAATTCACCACAGATAGGTGATCAGTTCTTACAGATTTATCCAACATCATTTCAGTCTCCTCAACCTTATCAAGATCCAGGCCGAATTCGTTATCAACCTTTGTTTACTGCCATGTACGGTGAAACAGAGGAGCAAGTTAGACAGAATTTAGTGAAAGTACATTGGAAACCTTCTGGTAAAACAATTTTATTTAATCAGAAAAATGGTGCAGCTCAAGCATTGGAGCGTGTTGGTAATCAAATAGCTTCAGATCCAACATTAGCGAATTATGTTCGTAAAAGTTCAGGATCTTTTTATTATCGAGTCATTAAAGGCACAAATCGCTTAAGTGCACATGCCTTTGGTGTAGCGATTGACTTTGATTTACCCAATGAATTAGGTAAATATTGGCAGTGGTCTGGCTGTAAAGAGGGCGGAAATTGTCCTTATCCAAATGTATTATTAAAAGATGAAAAGTTTAATAAAGTTATTTCTATTTTTGAACAACATGGCTTTATTTGGGGTGGAAAATGGTTTCATTATGATTCCGTACACTTTGAATATCGTCCTGAATTATTAAATCCACAATGTTATTAGGAGTATTCCATGAAAAAATTTATACTATTGGTTAGTGTTATGTTATTGGCTAATATTGCAAAGGCTGAGTATTTATGCAGTTACGAGGCACAATTGTCAGACAATGATAAATATAATAGTTCGGGTAATTATATTGCGACATCTTATACCAAATCTGCAGCGGCCGGTGTGCTTCGACAAGATCGAGCAAATTATCATAAATTTGGTGTGAGGGATCCATTTGATCAAGGAGATTGTGTTTTTTACATTCCTGCCAATCGTGCAAAATTAGAATCATGGCTTGCTCGTGGTAAAATGCCTACATCAGTTATTCATCGTATTATTGATGGGAATCCTCTAATTCACGTGGATATTTATAGTAATAGTATTGACGTATATGTTAGATAATCATTATGTTAAGTAAGTTAATTTATAAGATCTAAATTAAAATTAGTTGTATAATGTCTTTGTTCATGACTTATAATGATAAAGTTCTAACGAAGACGATATAAGAATATGGTATCTAAGGGAGAAAAATGATGAAATTAAAAAGATTATTAGTACCTATATTATTAGGAATAATGGGAAGTGCAAATGCACAAGTGCAGACAATTTTTCATTGTAACACAAAGAATAATAAGCAGATTTTTTTAGGTTTTGAACCAAATACGAATACGGTGACCTATGCTTTTGGCAAGGATTTGAATCATCCTGAAATGATGCTGCAACGAAATATTCAACAGGTCAGAGGTGAATCTCATTATAGTTCTGCAGAGGGAGCAACAATAAATGTTGTTGATATACCTAATGGGAACGCACTATATAGTGTACAAGAGTTGTATACTCAAAATACAACAGAAGTTGGTGTTGAAGTTACTCAAAAAGGAAAGCGTATTACGTTTGTTTCTTGTAAGAACAATAAACCGAATATCTCCAATTTAGAGAGTTTTGCTTCTGAATTAAGTCAATAAATTTAGGTACCAATTCTCTTACTTTGGTAAGATTATAATTTGGTGAGCCTAGAGAACCAGTGGAGATACCTGTTCTTGTGCATCATTCACACAGGTATTTCCCCTCAAATCACAATATCATTCGTCAATTCCCACAAATTTTGCTACACTAAACTCATGGCTGATTTCACCTAGGATTTTCTATGCAACTCACGGATCAACTTCTTCAATCTGTTCTTCATATTGCCAATGAAGCAGGTAAAATCTTAGAAAATTTCTATCTAAAATCTGAATCTATTGAAATCCATACAAAATCAGACAATACACCCGTGACAGAAGTGGATGTTGCCATTAGTCAATTTTTAACCCAAAAACTCACCGCACTTACCCCTGATTTCCCTGTTCTCTCGGAAGAAAATTGCAATATTCCCTTAACAGAGCGACAAAACTGGGAAACCTATTGGTTAATCGATCCCTTGGATGGCACGCAACAATTTATTGATAGAACGGGGCAGTTTTCTATTTTAATTGCCTTAATTCAGCAAAATCGTCCCATTTTAGGGGTTATTCATGCGCCGATTTTACACAAAACCTATTACGCTATGCAGGGATTTGGGGCGTATAAACTGGAAGATAATAATCATCAACGCCTAATTGCTCGCCATATTGATTTAAGTAAACCGCTCAACATCGCCGTGGGTTCAGAAAGCCATAAGCAAAAAGTGCGGTGTATTTTGCCGGAGAATTTTCCCTGTGAATTTATTGTTTATGGTTCAAGCGGACTGAAAAGTACGTTAGTGGCGGAGGGGATAGCGGATTGTTATGTCCGCTTAGGTGATACTGGTGAGTGGGATACGGCGGCGTCTGAGGTTTTATTAAATGAGCTACATGGTAATATTTTTGATCCTTTTTTTTCACCTTTAACTTATAATCAACGTGAAACTTTTGTGAATCCGCCTTTTGTGATGACGGCGGATGGTGAAAAAAATTGGCAAAAAATCTTTCACTTTAATTTGTGATAGCTATTGGAAAATTGTGCGTTAATGGTGCATAGTATCGCAATAGTTTATTATTTTACTAGGATATAATATGAATGCAGAAAATAATTGTATTGTGATTTTTGGTGCGTCAGGTGATTTGACCCATCGTAAATTAATTCCCGCCCTTTATAACCTCTATAAAATCGGGCGTTTAGCGGAAAACTTTTCTGTGCTGGGCGTGGCTCGTTCAGATTTAAATGATGAAAGTTTTCGTGACAAAATGCGTAAAGCATTGATTAAACATGAGAAAGCAGCAGGCGAGAGTTTAGATAATTTCTGCTCACATTTGTATTACCAATCTGTAAACACCTCTGATTCGCAAGATTATGGTAAGTTAGTGCCACGTCTTGATGAATTACACGATAAGTACCAAACCTGTGGTAACACGCTTTATTACCTTTCTACCCCACCTAGCCTTTATGGTGTCATTCCAGAATGTTTAGCCGCACATGGCTTAAACACGGAAGAGTATGGTTGGAAACGGATTATTGTAGAAAAACCATTCGGTTATGATATTAAAACGGCCCACGCCTTAGATATTCAAATTCACCGTTTTTTTGAAGAACATCAAATTTACCGTATTGACCATTATTTAGGTAAAGAAACCGTACAAAACTTACTCGTATTACGTTTTTCAAATGGTTTGTTTGAGCCACTTTGGAACCGTAATTTTATTGATTATGTGGAAATTACTGGGGCGGAATCTATTGGTGTAGAAGAACGCGGTGGTTATTATGACGGTTCTGGTGCGATGCGTGACATGTTCCAAAACCATCTCTTGCAAGTGTTAGCCATGGTTGCCATGGAGCCGCCAGCGATTATTAATGCGGATTCTATGCGTGATGAAGTGGCGAAAGTCTTGCATTGTTTGCATCCATTAAGTGAAGAAGATATTCAGAATAATTTGGTGCTAGGCCAATATACTGAAACACAAATTGATGGCGAAGAGATTAAAGGATACTTACAAGAAAAAGGCGTGCCGGCAGACTCAAATACAGAAACCTTTATGGCATTACGCTGTAAAATTGACAACTGGCGTTGGGCTGGTGTGCCATTCTATGTGCGTACAGGTAAGCGTTTACCGACTCGAGTGACAGAAGTCGTGATCCATTTTAAAACTACGCCACATCCGGTATTTAGCCAAAATGCACCTGAAAATAAATTGATCATCCGCATTCAGCCGGATGAGGGAATTTCCATGCGTTTCGGCTTGAAAAAACCAGGTGCAGGGTTTGATGCAAAAGAAGTTTCCATGGATTTCCGTTATTCGGATTTAAGCGGCTCATCAAGTTTATTAACCGCTTATGAACGCTTATTATTAGACGCCATGAAAGGTGATGCAACATTATTTGCTCGTACGGATGCCGTACATGCTTGTTGGAAATTTGTGCAACCGATTTTAAATTACAAAGAAAATCGGGGTCGTGTGTATGAATATGAAGCTGGCACTTGGGGACCAAAAGAGGCGGATAAGTTAATCGCAAAATCGGGTCGAGTATGGCGTAAACCAAGTGGTCAAATGAAGAAAAAAGTGTAAGGGAATTAAATGAATACCATTATTTTTGATACTGCACAACAAGCCGTTGAAAACATTGCCGAGCAGTTTTTGCAATTAAGTCAACAGGATAAACCCGTACATATTTCTCTATCGGGGGGGAGTACGCCAAAATTGTTGTTTAAAACCCTTGCTCAAGCACCGTTTAACAGCAAAGTGCGGTGGAAAAATTTGCATTTTTGGTGGGGGGATGAACGTATGGTTGCCCCAACGGATCCTGAAAGTAATTACGGCGAAGTGCAAAAATTGTTATTCGATCATATTCAAATTCCAGCGGAAAATATTCACCGCATTCGGGGCGAAAATGATCCACAAGTTGAACTCGCTCGCTTTGAACAAGACATTCAAGCCAACATTCCCAACGGTGAATTTGATTGGATTATTTTAGGCATGGGCAATGACGGACACACAGCATCATTATTTCCGTATCAAACGGATTTCAATGATCCGAATTTAGCGGTGATTGCCAAGCACCCTGAAAGCGGACAGCTACGCATTTCTAAAACGGCGAAATTATTGAGCCAAGCAAAACGCATTAGTTATTTGGTCACAGGCGAAGCCAAAGCGGACATTATCAAAAAAATTGCCACGCACTCTGCTGACCAACTGCCTTATCCTGCAGCGAAAATTCAAAGCACGAAAGGGGTAACAGAGTGGATTTTGGATCGTGGAGCTGCGAAATTACTGTAATTTATTTAGAAATATGGTCAATAATTAGGAGTTGGAAATGAAAAATAGATTTATCCTTATGTCTGTCATAGTAGTACTCTTAACGGGATGTGTTAGCAGTTCATCTGAACAATTTTCTCAAAAAAAAGAAATAGGTATAGAACAAATTCCTGAACAATATAGAGTACATCCAAAAACCCCTGCACCTAAAGGCGTTAAGGATGGAGAATATACGGGTAAGATTAGTCAAGGAAGAACATATAAAACGGTCTTTAAGGATCACTTTGCGGATAAATATATTGATGTGTATTATCCAAATGGGCAGTTGCATTCACATACTCCTTTGGTTGATGGATTGGCTCAAGGTTGGTCTGAAGGATATACAGCAGAAGGAAAATTAAGAACAAAAGTTTTATATAAAGATGGTGTAGTGGTTCGTTACCAAACTTATGATGAACAAGGTAAGTTACTCCAAGATATACAATAGTAATCAAGCATAATAAATTTAAAGCAGAATTAATTTAACTCAACAGGAGAAAAAAATGTCAGTTAAAGGCGACATCGGCGTTATCGGTTTAGCGGTAATGGGACAAAATTTGATTTTAAATATGAACGACAACGGCTTTAAAGTGGTGGCGTATAACCGCACCACCAGCAAAGTTGACGAGTTCTTACAAGGTGCAGCCAAAGGCACAAATATCATTGGGGCTTACTCATTAGAAGATCTAGCCGCCAAATTAGAAAAACCACGCAAAGTGATGTTAATGGTGCGTGCGGGCGATGTGGTGGATCAATTTATTGACGCCTTATTACCGCACCTAGAGCAAGGTGATATTATTATTGACGGCGGTAACTCAAACTATCCTGATACCAACCGCCGAGTGAAAGCCTTGGCAGAAAAAGGCATTCGCTTTATTGGTTCTGGTGTATCAGGCGGTGAAGAGGGTGCAAGACATGGGCCGTCTATTATGCCTGGTGGTAGCCAAGACGCATGGCCTTATGTGAAACCCATTTTCCAAGCCATTTCTGCGAAAACAGATAAAGGCGAGCCTTGCTGTGACTGGGTAGGTAAAGATGGCTCAGGTCATTTCGTAAAAATGGTACACAACGGCATTGAATATGGTGATATGCAATTAATTTGTGAAGCCTACCAATTCTTAAAAGACGGTTTAGGCTTAAGCTACGATGAAATGCACGCTATTTTCCAAGAATGGAAAAATACCGAATTAGACAGCTATTTAGTGGATATTACAACGGATATTTTGGCGTATAAAGACGCTGACGGTTCGCCGTTAGTAGAAAAAATCTTAGATACCGCAGGCCAAAAAGGTACGGGCAAATGGACAGGGATTAATGCCCTTGATTTCGGTATTCCATTAACCTTAATCACCGAATCGGTATTTGCTCGTTGTGTTTCTTCTTTCAAAGATCAACGTGTTGCTACGTCTAAATTGTTCAACAAAACCATCTCGCAAGTCACGGGCGATAAAAAAGTGTGGATTGAGGCGGTTCGCCGTGCCTTATTGGCATCAAAAATCATCTCTTACGCCCAAGGCTTTATGCTGATTCGTGAAGCGTCAGAGAATTTTGAATGGAATATTAATTACGGTGCAACGGCGTTATTATGGCGTGAGGGCTGTATTATTCGCAGCCGTTTCCTAGGCAATATCCGTGATGCCTATGAAACCAATCCTGATTTAGTGTTCTTAGGTGCTGATCCGTATTTCAAAGGCATCTTAGAAAACTGTTTGAGTGATTGGCGTAAAGTGGTGGCAAAATCTATCGAAGTGGGCATTCCAATGCCTTGTATGGCAAGTGCAATTACGTTCTTAGATGGTTATACGTCCGCCAACTTACCAGCCAACTTGCTACAAGCCCAACGTGACTATTTCGGTGCACATACTTATGAGCGTACCGATAAACCACGTGGCGAGCATTTCCACACCAACTGGACAGGTCGTGGTGGCAATACGGCATCAACGACGTATGATGTGTAGTTGAGCAATATCTGGTGGGGGAGAACTGACATGGTTTTTCCCCACTTCAAGAGAGAAAAAAATGTCCGAATTAAAATTAAACTACCATAAAACCCACTTTCTCACCAGTGCAGCGAATATCATGCAACTGCCAGAAGATACAGGAATCGAAATTGCCTTTGCTGGTCGATCAAATGCAGGAAAATCCACCGCACTGAATGCCTTAACCAATCAAAAAAACTTGGCTCGCACCTCAAAAACCCCTGGGCGGACGCAGTTAATCAATCTGTTTGAAGTGGAGCCACAATGTAAATTGGTAGATTTGCCTGGTTATGGTTATGCGGCGGTGCCAGAACAGATGAAATTGCAATGGCAGAAGTCTTTATCGGAATACTTGCAGAAACGAGAATGCTTGCAAGGTGTGGTGATTTTAATGGATATTCGCCATCCATTAAAAGATCTCGATCAGCAAATGATTGAATGGGCAGTGGCCTCAGAACTGCCTGTCCTATTATTACTCACCAAAGCCGATAAACTCAGCCAAAGTGCCCGATCAAAAACCGTAAAAATGGTGCGTGAGGCGATTTTACCTTTTCAGGGCGATGTGCAAGTTGAACCGTTTTCGGCACTGAATAAAATTGGTATTGATCGCTTGTCGATGAAGTTAAATGACTGGTTTAGTCCCGCTTTTGAGGGTGAAAATAGTTAATTTTGTGATCTTGATTCCAAAAATACACCGTAGTTTTTGCAAAGTGCGGTGTATTTTTTTATGCTTTTTCTAATTTAGCCATAAAAAAGGAAAAGTTATGTCGTTAGCGATTGTTTATAGCCGTGCCTCTATCGGGGTGCAAGCCCCTCTGGTGACCATTGAAGTGCATATTAGTAATGGTAAGCCGAATTTTGTGTTAGTTGGATTGCCAGAAAAAACCGTGAAAGAGGCGCAAGATCGAGTGCGAAGTGCGTTGATTAATGCGCAATTTAAATATCCCCCAAAACGTATTACGGTGAATCTCGCCCCAGCGGATTTGCCCAAAGAGGGCGGACGTTTTGATTTGCCGATTGCCTTGGGCATTTTGGCGGCCTCAGGGCAAATTAATGCGGAGCAATTACGTCAATTTGAATTTTTGGGTGAACTGGCATTAACCGGTAATTTACGTGGTGTGCAAGGCGTTATTCCCGCTATTTTAGCCGCCTAGAAAGCGAAAAGAACCATGATTATTGCGCCACAGAATGCCAATGAGGCCTCGCTTATTTCGGGCCATGACAGTTATTATGCCCATTCCTTGTTGGAAGTGGTGCAGTTTCTCGGCAATCAATTAAATTTACCCACGGCGAGCCAAATGGCGGCGCAAGTCCGAGCAAATGCACAGCAAAGTGCGGTGCAAAATCAGCAAGATTTAACCGATATTATTGGTCAACATCATGCTAAACGCGCTTTAACCATTGCGGCAGCAGGGCAGCATAATTTGCTGTTATTGGGGCCACCGGGGACAGGCAAAACCATGTTAGCTAGCCGATTAACTGACTTACTGCCAGAAATGAGCGATCAAGAGGCCATTGAAACGGCCTCCGTCACCAGCCTGATTCAAAATGAACTGAATTTTGCGAACTGGAAAAAGCGTCCTTTTCGGCACCCTCATCATAGTGCCTCTTTGCCTGCTTTAGTGGGTGGAGGTTCGATCCCAAAACCTGGCGAGATATCATTAGCAACCAATGGCATTCTTTTCTTAGATGAGTTGCCCGAATTTGAACGTAAAGTATTGGACGCCTTGCGCCAACCCTTAGAAAGTGGCGAAATTGTGATTTCTCGAGCTAATGCAAAGATACAATTTCCTGCCAGATTTCAATTAGTTGCAGCCATGAACCCCAGCCCTACTGGCCATTATCAAGGCTTGCATAACCGTACCTCACCACAGCAAATCATTCGTTATTTAAACCGCCTGTCTGGCCCATTTTTAGATCGTTTTGATCTCTCTATTGAAGTGCCATTATTACCACAAGGCGCATTACAACGTCAAGAAGATCGTGGGGAAACGAGCGAACAAGTGCGTGCAAAGGTGCTAAAAGTGAGGGAAATTCAGTTCGCTCGACAAGGCAAAGTGAATGCCCATTTAACCAGTAAGGAAATTGAACGCTATTGCCCGTTATCAGAAAAAGAGGCGATGTTTTTGGAAAATGCGCTAACGAAGTTAGGCTTATCCGTACGGGCCTATCACCGTATTCTAAAGGTGTCACGCACCATTGCGGACTTGGCGGAATCAGAACATATTACCCAAGCCCATTTAGCCGAGGCGTTGGGCTATCGCACCATGGATCGGTTATTGTTGAAATTACACGAGTAATCAACGGTTTAGAGAGAAAGAAAATAGACAAAAATAAACCGCACTTTTTGTGTCTGAGCATGTTGTTCAACAAAGTGCGGTCTTTTTTTAATGAGATTTAGGCATTTAAAATATTCTGAATTTCTTGAATACTTAAATGATAACCATGCGGGCAATTACGCCATTCATCAAGCATTTTGGTGTATTTATCCCACATTGGGGTTTGGGAGTCACAGCCGTGTTCACAACGCATAAATTCTTGATATTTACCCTCAACACCGGTAATAAAACGCAAGTAGCTTAAATATTTTTTCTCACGCACCGCACAATAGCCCACAAATTGTAAGCGGTGAGGCGTTACCGTGGATTTATCGGTTAAATTGTTGTACGAAACATGTAAGGCTTTATACATTTCGAGCGTATCTAGCACGGTTTGGCATTCTTCTAATGAAATGTCATTAAATTCTTGATCCAGTTCTTTTAATTCACGCGCAAAGCCACCTTTTACGATAGCCTCTAAACGGGCATATTTCGCTTTATTTTCAGGTTCAAGTAAACCCATTAATTTATATTGATTGCTTAAAATTAAGCGTTGTGTTGATGTCATTTCCATAATAAATTCCTTGTTTCTTTAAATTTTATTTAGTCGATACTGTTTAAATCTTCTTTTGAAAGCCCGCTTTCTTTCACTTTTACGTTACCGTCTGTGGCACGATATTCAAGGTTTTGATAATAAGCCTCACGGAATGTAATGTACGGATCTTGTGCTTGTTCTAACAAGGCCTCTTTATCCATGGCTTTGGCACGGGTGTCCACGGCTTGCACGCCGGTTTTGACTAACGACCAAGCTCCGCCAACCCAATGCCAGAAAGGATAGGTATAAGCGGTATCGACCACAGAACCAGTTAATTCTCGAGGTGTGGTGGCATTATAGACAGGGAGAACCACATAGCTACCCGCCTCTACGCCATAACTGCCGAGGCTATCGCCGAAAGTGCGTTGGTGTTCAATTTTGAGTGGATCGCTATAACTGGCCCAGTCAATTAATCCGCCTAAGCCAAAGGTGGAGTTAATCACAAAGCGGTTAAAATGCACCATGGCTTTTTTGACCTCGCCCTCGAATAAGCGGTTCACAAAGCTCACAGGTTCATCAAGGTTATTGGCCACATTTGAAATCCCTGTGGTGACGGGGCTTGGCAAGGCATTCCAACCTTTGGCAGCCGGTTTCAATAAATAAGGGTCGAGAACTTTGTAGTTGAAATCCCACATCGTGCGGTTAAATCCTTGTAAAGGATCTTGACGTTCTCCCGTGACAGGATCGAGCGTGTTAGTACAGCCACTTAGTAACACAAGGCTACAAAGTGCGGTGGAAAAGAGCGTTGTTTTTTTCATTAAGTTGATTTCCAAATAGAATTTTGCTTATTGTAAATGAGTTAGGCAAAATCTACAAAAAAATTTACCGCAGTTTAGATTAAAAACTGCATGAGATGAATATTAATTCAGTTTTATTGCATAAATATATTTCTTTGCAACTTTACAAGCGGATCGGGGCTTGATAGAATAGCTTGAATTTAACCAATTCACCTCAAGAGATTGTCATCAACAATCTTTGGTTAATGAATATTTGTAAGTGTTCAACCACACATTCAGGAGCAATTATGTCCGCACAAGCCATTCTCGTGCTTGCCGACGGCAGTGTTTTTCACGGCACCTCTATTGGTGCTGAGGGCCACACTATCGGCGAAGTCGTTTTTAATACTGCCATGACCGGCTATCAAGAAATTTTAACTGATCCTTCCTATTTTCAACAAATCGTTACGCTCACTTATCCCCATATTGGCAACACTGGTTGCAATATTGAAGATCTTGAAAGCCAACAGGTTTTTGCCTCTGGCTTAATTATTCGTGATTTACCCTTAACGCATAGTAATTTCCGTGCTAACCAAAGCCTTTCAGATTATTTAAAAGCCAATAATGTGGTGGCGATTGCGGATATTGACACTCGCCGTTTAACCCGAATTTTACGTGACAAAGGAGCACAAGCTGGTTGTATTATGACCGGTGAAGTTGACGAGAAAAAAGCCTTGGCATTGGCGTTAAGTTTCGGTTCCATGGCGGGCAAAGATTTAGCTCAAGAAGTGACGTCTAACGAACGTTATCAATGGACACAAGGCGAATGGCAATTAGGTAAAGGCTATGTGGAAACGAAACATCCTGAATTTAATATTGTGGCGTACGACTTCGGCGTGAAACGTAATATTTTAAGAATGTTGGCGGAGCGGGGTTGCAATATCACGGTTGTGCCGGCTAAAACTTCAGCCGAGGACGTGTTGGCTTTAAACCCTGATGGTATTTTTCTTTCCAACGGACCAGGCGATCCTGAACCTTGCGATTATGCCATTTCAGCAATCCAAACCTTATTAAAATGCAAAAAACCGATTTTTGGCATTTGCTTAGGACATCAATTATTAGGTCTAGCCGCAGGCGGTAAAACTAAAAAAATGCCATTCGGCCACCACGGCGCTAATCATCCGGTACAAGATTTAGACAGTGGCAATGTGTTGATTACCAGCCAAAATCACGGCTTTGAAGTAGATGAACACAGTTTGCCAACCAATGTGCGAGTGACCCACCGTTCGTTGTTTGATAACTCGGTACAAGGCATTGAACTCACCGACCAATCGGCATTTTCATTCCAAGGACACCCAGAGGCCAGTCCGGGGCCGAATGATGTGGCGTATTTGTTTGATAAATTTATTGCGAGTTTGAGAGCGGCGAAAGCGTAATACCCCATTATTTTTACCAAAATGATTACTAAGTTTATGGAGTAAAATGTGAATAATGAAAATCGGGTAAAAGAATTAAAGAGAGTATATGAACGTTGTATAGAAACTAGAAACTTTGAAATACAGCAGTTATTGCATCGAAATAACTTTATGCTTGTGTTTCAGGCGGCTCTATTTACAGCGTTTTCTCAATTATATTCTCAAAGTAACAAATATAATATGATAATTATTATATTAGGATTAGTTGTTTCTTGTTTTCAAATAGGAATTGCTGCTGGGGCTAAATTTTGGCAAGAATATTGGGAAGCTAAGCTGAGTGATATTGAAAGAAAATTAAAAAGTTCATTGCCACATAATGATGATGAATTTATCTACTTGTTTTCAATTGATGGAAATACAAATAATGATAGAAACGCTCAAGAGTTAGTTCGGGAACGATTAGATATATCACGTAAGAACATTCTAGTAAAATTTTTAATAGAACGTAAATTTTCTGTAAGCACCATTCCAATATATATGGGAATGGTATGTCTAGTTGTTTGGGTAATTATGTTGCCAATTGATTGGGGTAACACGTTTTCCTGTATTGCAACTAATATAAATTAGTTTAATGAGAAATTTAAAATGCCAAAACGTAACGACATAAACACAATATTAATTATCGGCGCCGGTCCGATTGTAATTGGTCAGGCTTGTGAATTTGACTATTCAGGGGCGCAGGCTTGTAAGGCTTTGCGGGAAGAGGGCTATAAAGTGGTATTGGTCAACTCCAACCCTGCCACCATTATGACCGATCCGAATATGGCGGATGTGACCTACATTGAACCGATTCAATGGCAAACCGTGGAAAAAATCATTGAAAAAGAACGCCCTGATGCGATTTTACCAACCATGGGCGGACAAACGGCGTTAAATTGTGCGTTAGATTTGTCTAAACATGGCGTGTTGAAAAAATACAATGTAGAGCTGATCGGGGCGACAGAGGACGCTATTGATAAAGCCGAAGATCGTGGGCGTTTTAAAGAGGCCATGGCGAAAATTGGCTTGCATACGCCAAAATCTTTTGTGTGTCATAGCTTTGATGAAGCGTGGAAAGCACAGGAAGAAGTGGGTTTTCCAACCTTAATTCGCCCGTCTTTTACCATGGGTGGTTCAGGCGGTGGGATTGCTTATAACCGTGATGAATTTCAAGCCATTTGTGAACGGGGTTTTGATGCCTCACCGACCCACGAATTGTTGATTGAGCAGTCCGTACTCGGTTGGAAAGAATACGAGATGGAAGTGGTGCGTGACAAAGCGGACAACTGTATTATCGTCTGTTCCATTGAAAACTTTGACCCAATGGGCGTGCATACGGGCGACAGTATCACCGTTGCCCCAGCACAAACCTTGACCGATAAAGAATACCAAATTATGCGTAACGCCAGCCTTGCAGTGTTGCGTGAAATCGGCGTGGATACGGGCGGTTCAAACGTGCAATTTGCGATTAATCCTGACAATGGCGAGATGATTGTGATTGAAATGAATCCACGGGTGAGCCGTTCTTCTGCATTGGCAAGTAAAGCAACAGGCTTCCCGATTGCTAAAGTGGCAGCCAAATTGGCAGTGGGTTATACACTCAACGAACTGCGTAACGACATTACAGGCGGTTTAATTCCAGCATCTTTCGAGCCATCCATTGACTATGTGGTGACCAAAGTCCCACGTTTTGCCTTTGAAAAATTCCCACAAGCGGACGACCGTTTAACTACGCAAATGAAATCCGTGGGCGAAGTGATGGCAATGGGTCGCACGTTCCAAGAAAGTTTGCAAAAAGCCTTGCGTGGCTTGGAAACAGGAATTTGTGGTTTCAATTTGCTTTCCGAAGAACCTGAAAAAATCCGTAGCGAATTAGGTAACCCCGGTCCGAACCGTATTTTGTATGTAGCAGACGCATTCGGAGCAGGTTTCAGCTTGGAAGAAGTCCATCATTATTCCAAAATTGATCCTTGGTTCTTGATTCAAATTCAAGATTTGGTGCAAGAAGAATTAGCCTTAGAAAAACGTACCTTAGATGATTTAGACTACGCCGAACTTCGCCGTTTAAAACGCAAAGGCTTTTCCGATAAACGGATTGGTCAGCTTACTCAAGCTGGCGAAAGTGCGGTGCGAAATAAACGAAATTTATTAGATTTGCACCCTGTTTACAAACGAGTAGATACCTGTGCGGGTGAGTTTAAATCGGATACGGCATATCTCTATTCTACCTATGAAGAAGAATGCGAAAGCCGTCCAACGGATCGCAAAAAAATTATGATTTTAGGTGGTGGTCCAAACCGTATCGGGCAAGGCATTGAGTTTGACTACTGTTGCGTTCATGCCGCCCTTGCCTTGCGTGAAAGCGGTTTTGAAACCATTATGGTCAACTGTAACCCTGAAACGGTTTCGACCGATTTTGATACATCGGATCGTTTATATTTTGAACCGTTGACATTGGAAGATGTGTTGGAAATCATCCATGTGGAAAATCCGTACGGCGTCATCGTGCATTACGGTGGTCAAACCCCGTTAAAATTGGCGAACGCTTTACACGATAACGGCGTGAACATTATCGGTACGTCCGCCGATAGCATTGATGCCGCCGAGGACCGTGAACGTTTCCAAAAAATCTTGCACGATCTCGGCTTAAAACAACCGAACAACCGCACCGCTCGCAATGCCGTTGAAGCGGTGAAATTGGCGGATGAAGTAGGTTATCCGTTGGTGGTGCGTCCGTCTTATGTGTTGGGTGGTCGGGCCATGCAGATTGTGTATAACGTGGACGAACTCAACAAATATATGCGTGAGGCAGTGCAAGTGTCGGATGACAGCCCGATTTTGCTTGACCATTTCTTGAACAATGCCATTGAAGTGGATGTGGATTGTATTTGTGACGGCAAAGAAGTGGTGATTGGTGGTATTATGCAACATATTGAACAAGCAGGCATTCACAGTGGTGACTCCGCTTGCTCCTTGCCTGCGTACTCCTTAAGCCGAGAAGTGCAAGATGAAATCCGCCGCCAAACCGTGGCCATGGCGCAAGCTCTGAATGTGGTAGGCTTAATGAATGTGCAATTTGCGGTACAGGATAACGTGATCTATGTGTTAGAAGTCAACCCTCGTGCCAGCCGTACCGTGCCATTTGTCAGCAAAGCCACAGGACGTTCCTTGGCGAAAATTGCTGCTCGAGTGATGGCGGGTATTTCCCTTGCGGAACAGGGTATTGCCGGTGAAGTGATCCCTGATTATTACTCCGTCAAAGAGGCCGTGTTCCCGTTTATTAAATTCCCTGGTGTAGATACGATTTTAGGGCCTGAAATGCGTTCAACAGGCGAAGTGATGGGCGTGGGTAAAACGTTCTCCGAGGCCTTTTTGAAAGCAGAGCTTGGTGCAAATGAACGGATTCCAAAAACCGGTAAAGTCTTTGTATCGGTGGATAACAAAGACAAAGCCCGCCTATTGCCAGTGGCTCGCAGTCTACAAGAACAAGGTTACGGCTTGTGTGCCACCATGGGAACCGCTAAATTCTTACGGGACAATGGCATTTCGGCTCAAATTGTGAATAAAGTCCGTGAGGGGCGCCCGCATATTGTGGATGCGATTAAAAACGGTGAAATTGCCATGATTATCAACACCGTGGGTAGCACCCCAGAAAGCGTGACGGACAGTCATTCCATTCGCCAAAGTGCGTTGCAACAAAAAGTCTTTTTACAAACCACCCTGTCAGGGGCAGAGGCTTTGGTAGAGGGCGTGAAAAGCCTTGCGGGGTGTGATGTGTATTCGTTACAAGGTTTGCATCAGCGGTTGCAGTAAGAGCCAAACAACTAGACACAAAAAATGTGTCTAGTTAAATCAAAAGAGGGAACTATTTCTTTTCTTTACATTCTAATCAAGGCGGACATTTTGTCCGTCTTTTTAATCTTTAAACAAGGAAACTTTTATATGAAAAAATTACTCGGAGTATCATTCTTAGCTGTTTTATTAACGGCTTGTACATCAGAATCAAACCAACGTCCGCAAGGTCCACGTGGCGAACGCCCACAAAATCCACAACTTGAAGCAGCAATGAAATCTTGTCACGAATCTGTGGGTCAAACGCAAGATCGTACTAAGTTTGAGGCCTGCATGAAAGAAAAAGGATTTGAGAAACCCGCTGCTCGCCCAAGTAAACCGAGTTCAACCAGTGCAAATTAATGGATTAAATTGATCAAATAAAAACCGCTTGCCGAGTAGACGACAAGCGGTGCTTTATGGATTTAAAATTACCATTGATAGCGATAAACCGCCTGAATATTATAAGGTTGGTCGAGATATTTACCGTGGGTTATTTTGCCCTCTATCCCAACACGGTGATTACCGAATGCGGCATTCAAGCCGACAGCCGTCTCTAAACGATTTTTCGAACTTTCCACATCAAATTGATATTGGTTGACTCGGATATGAGAATCGTTATTTTTAGATATTACACCATGTAATTCCGCATAAGGTTGTAATGACCAATTGCTAACTGCAAAGGATTTATCAACTCGAACGCCAACTCGTCCTGTGATAGCAGATAGTCTTTGTTCATTATCATGACCAGAAATAGTTGTCCAAGTGGCTTGGATTTGTGGGGTAATTGCCCAGCTACCAATTTGATGAATTCGCCCGATTTCAGTAGAAAGGGAGTAAGCATTATATTTTTGTTTATCTATTTTGTCCGATTTAGAAGAAATACGCTCATATTTCGCAATATTGTCCCAGTAGAAACCATTATTTGCCAAATAAGTGCCATATAGCCCGAATGATACTGCATCGACATCACCAGAGCCGTAATTGCCGTTGAAATCTACATTAGAATGCGTGTTACCAACAAACCCACCAAGACGCAGATTATCTGTAACGGCGACATCTGCACCTAATTGGATAAGATGCAGATCTTGTTTGAAACCAGATGAATAGCTGTTGCTTGATGTTTGCGTGGCATCAAGTTCATTACGGCTATTTATATTGCGAACCCACACATTGCTTTTTTCACCTTGTTTTATTTCACCTAAACGATCATGTAAGCCGACTAGCGAACTTTCTACCAACAAAAGTTGAGCTTGGCGTAGAGAAGCCAGATTGTTGCTTATTGCACTTAATGTATTGGTATTAGTAGGTGCAGGTGGTGTTATGGTTTGTGTTGGCGGTGTTGGTGTGATTGGTTGGGTTGTTGTATTTGCCGTGATATTGGTTGTGCCAACATCTGTGTTAGGGACGGTGGTATTTGTCGTTTGTGTTGTGTTTGTCGTGTCAGTTAAGTTGTTTGTTGTACTGTTTGATTGAGCAGTGTCTGTACTCGTATTTGATGTTGTGTTTTCTGTTGTGGTATTTGGCGTTGTAGTATTCGCTGTAGAAGTATTACTTAACACCCAGTTATTGCCGTCTTGGGTTAAGAAATAACGATAGGCACCGGCATCAACATAATTATTGGTCAGTTTAAAATTGGCAGTACTTGCATCGGTGGCTTGAACAAGGGTCACTTTGCCATTGGCTGAGTTAGGTTCATTACCACTATCACTCACAGCGAGATTAAAATCACCGCTAGATTTACCCTGTAAAATAAGCTGATCGGATTGTTGATTGGCTAAGTCTGTGTTTAAGTGGAACGTGCCAGAACCCGATAATTCATCGGTAATGGTTAGCGTTTGGAACTCATTTTCTTTTGGTAAAATCACCGCACTGTTGGATAGTTTTAGGTTGGTAATTGAGTTCGTGATTCGTAGTTGGTCTTCTGAGTGAAAATAGGTCGGAAGTGTGAGTGTTGAATCTGTTAACGTAACATTGTAGGTTGTTTTATATTTATCAATGCTTGAGGTACTAATTAGCCCAGTTAAATTTGAATTTGTTGCGACAAGATTAAACGTATCATCGGTATTATTTGTATCGTCCTCTTCAGGATCGTCAACAAAGGCACCTAATACAATAATTTTACTGGTAATATCACTATTATTCACGGTTAAATTCAAATCAGCATAACTGACACTACTTGATGAACCCCACCAAGACGCAATGAGTTCATTTTCGGCATTGATGGAGGAATTATTGATGGTGAGACGATTATTTTTATCAAAATAACTAAAAGCACTGCTATAAAGATGATCCGTTGATAGCGTGCTGTTATTTAATGTCGCTTGGCTACCATATTCTAAACTTATTATACTGGAGACATCGCCTGAGCTAGTCAGACGAGTATTGTTTGCGTTAAGTGTGGATTTATTTAATCTAATGACATCACCATAAGCATTGTCAACCTTTAAGGTACTGTTATTGATAGTTATATTGCTATTATCTTCGCTATTTAATATGGCAACAGAAAGGTCTTCTTGCCCATATCCTTTAATCTCCAGTTGGCTATTATTGATGGTGAGCTGAGTTTGAGAAGGGGAAATAAGATAAATATTGGCACTACTTTGGCTTTCTGAGATAGTTTGTTGCAACGAAAATTGATCAACGGTTACGGTGCTATTTGAGAGATAATATAACGCATTATAGTAGTGAGTGTAGCTAGAATTGATTGTATCCGTTTGAATATTACAATTAGCCAGACTGGCTTGAGCATTACTAATTTCGGTTGGGATTGTGCAATCATTTGCTAAAGCAGAGGTACTTAATACACCACTTGCAATCAGAGCAAGATAAATGGGTGAATATTTTGACGAGAACGACATAAAAGCTCCTTTGGTTATAAAATTAATTAAATATTTTAGGATCTCACTAGGCGAACCACTATTTTGAAATATACGCTAATTTTTTATGAAAATAAACAGTTGTTTTATATATTAAATAAAAAAGAGAGTGCGATTAAACACTCTCTTTTTGCTGAAACGAAACAGCTAAATTGCTTAGCTTTGTGACGAAATACGTTTCATATCTGTCATATAACCACGTAATTCTTGACCGATTAATTCAATCGGGTGATTGCGAATCGCATCATTCACATCACGTAATAACACGTTATCAATTTCAACCGTTGGTGCTGGTTCACCTAAGTCACCTTTTTGTAAGGTTGGAATCACTTTTTCTGCCAAAATTGGTGTTGCCACGTGGGAGAATAGATAGTTACCATATTCTGCGGTATCAGAAATCACCACGTTCATTTCATATAAACGTTTACGAGCAATTGTGTTGGCAATTAATGGTAATTCGTGTAAAGATTCGTAGTAAGCGGATTCTTCATAAATACCACTTGCCACCATGGTGTCAAATGCCAATTCTACGCCAGCTTTCACCATCGCTACCATTAACACGCCGTGATCAAAGTATTCCTGTTCAGAAATTTTGATGTTGTCGCCTTTTGGTGAATTTTCAAAGGCGGTTTTGCCTGTGGCCTCACGCCATGTTAATAGGTTCACATCATCGTTCGCCCAGTCTGCCATCATGGTGGAGGAAAATTCGCCACTGATAATATCGTCCATGTGTTTTTCAAATAAGAACGCTAATTCCTCTTTGATTTGTTCAGATAATTCAAAGGCACGCAATTTGGCACTGTTCGATAAGCGATCTAACATCAGCGTAATACCGCCTTGCTTTAAGGCCTCGGTGATGGTTTCCCAGCCGTATTGAATTAATTTACCGGCATAAGCGGGGTCTTTGCCGTCTGCTACTAATTTGTCGTAACATACAATAGAACCTGCTTGTAACATACCGCAAAGAATGGTTTGTTCGCCCATTAAGTCAGATTTTACTTCTGCCACGAATGAAGATTCTAATACACCTGCACGGTCGCCCCCTGTGGCACTTGCCCATGCTTTAGCGATCGCCATGCCTTCACCTTTCGGATCATTTTCAGGGTGAACAGCAATTAAGGTTGGCACACCAAAACCACGTTTATATTCTTCACGAACTTCCGTACCAGGGCATTTTGGTGCAACCATGACGACGGTGATGTCTTTACGAATTTGTTCGCCCACTTCAACGATATTGAAACCATGCGAATAACCAAATGCCGCCCCATTTTTGATTAATGGCATGACATCCGCTACCACTTTTGAGTGTTGTTTGTCTGGGGTTAAGTTGATGACTAAATCCGCCGTTGGAATGAGTTCTTGGTAAGTACCCACTTTAAAACCATTTTCGCTAGCACGTTGGAATGAGGCACGTTTTTCTGCAATCGTTTCTGGGCGTAACGCATAGCTGACATCTAAGCCAGAATCACGCATATTTAAACCTTGGTTTAAGCCTTGCGCGCCACAACCGATAATGACGACTTTTTTGCCTTTTAAGAAGTTGCAGCCATCGGTGAATTCGTCACGTTCCATAAAGCGGCAACGACCGAGTTGATCGAGTTTTTGGCGTAGATTTAGGGTGTTGAAATAGTTAGACATTTTTATTTTCCTTTTGGATTGTTAGCTGTTTTTGTTGAATGAGGGGATTATAGGGGTTTTATTGTGTTGCGTAAATTGATATTATTGGGATTTGATATTGCGGATTTTGCAATTATTAAAATCGGGTTTCACCCGATGGGCGACCATACTTTCTTTTGCTTGTGGCAAGAACGGATTTCGCCGTTGGCGACTATACTTTTTCTTTGCTCGTGCAAAGAAAAAGTAAGCAAAAAGAAAGCACGCCCCAACTTTGCCTTGTTTCCTGAAAATACGTTAATTTGCTTAACGGAAAATGGCTGAACTCGCTGCGCTCAGACAGACGCCATTTTCCTACAAATTAACGTATTTTCAGGCGGCAAACATGGGGCCCATTGGTGATGAAATAAAGTGCGGTGGAAAAATTGAGAATACCTAGTACTGGCGTACTAGGTTAAGCATGGTAATGCTACTCTGTGGCTTAAAAATATCTATTTTTTCCATCGCACTGTTATCTATGCTCGATCAAAAAATTGGGGCCCCGTCTGAACCGCCTTTGCGACTTGAAATTTTTAGGTAAAATCGCCTTGTTTGAGCGTAGCGAGTTGCGATTTTACCGTTAAGAAAATTTCAACCAAGCAAAGATAAGCGGTGAAGTCGGGGTGTGTTTCTTTTGTTACTTTTCTTTGCACAAGCAAAGAAAAGTAAAAGACGTGGCGAAATCCGATTGTAATAAAATTGTAATTTAAGAGAAAAAACCATGAACTTCACTGATCTAAAAATCTTCCTCCACCTCACCCAAACCCAAAATTTCAGCAAAACCGCTGCCCAAAACCACATGTCTCCCTCCACGCTTTCACGCCAAATTCAACGCATGGAGGAAGAACTGGGGCAGCCTTTGTTTCTCCGTGATAACCGCCAAGTGATCCTCACCGAAACAGGCGCCAAATTTCTCACGTTTGCACAACAAAATTGGCATAATTGGGACGTGTTTAAGCAACAGTTACGCTCGACTTCTCAAGAATTATCTGGCGAGTTAAAACTCTTTTGCTCGGTGACGGCGGCTTATTCGCATCTTCCACAAATCTTAGAAAAATTTCGGGCTCGTTATCCTAAAGTGGAAATTCAATTAACCACGGGCGATCCTGCTTTAGCGGTGCAAATGGTGGAGGGGAAACAAGCCGACTTGGCCTTAGCAGGGCGACCATTGAATTTGCCACATTCTCTTGAATTTCAACCTATTGACGATATTTCATTGTCGTTAATTGCGCCTCGTGTGGCTTGTGTGGCGACCCAATTATTGCAGCACGATCCCATTGATTGGCAACAGATTCCGTTTATTCTTCCCGTCGAGGGGCCAGCTCGTCAACGGATTGATGAATGGTTACGCCATAAGAAAATCAAACACCCGAAAATTTATGCGACGGTGAGTGGGCATGAGGGGATTATGTCGATGGTCGCGTTAGGTTGTGGGGTGGCGTTATTGCCAGATGTGGTGATTAAAAATAGCCCTATTAGCACCCAAGTCTCCTCGTTAAATTTGGATATGCCTGTTGCACCTTTTGAATTAGGTATCTGTGTGCAAAAACGGGCGTTAGCCTCGCCACTCGTTAAGGCATTTTGGTTGATGTTAGGGTAAAAAAAGTGCGGTAAGAAATTAAACAATTTCTTACCGCACTTTGACGAGATAAGCGATTTAACCTAGATTAAGCCTCTTTTTTCTTAGTCGTTTTTTTAGCTCTTGGTAAGGTGAGTTTGACTTTATTGGCTTTGCCCCATTCTTTTAAGCGTGCCATAAATTCTTTACCCATTGGGCTAGGATCACCTGTGAATAATTTTTGTAAGCCGTTATTTTCAATGATATGACGACGTAATTCTAAACGTTCTTGATGATTTTCCGCTAAACGAATCGCACGTTCCACATATTCATCCACTGTATTGGCAATTAACCATTCAGGCAAGCCTAAACGTTTGAATAAGCCCTCATCAATATGTTCATGTACTTCAGGCCCTGTTTTACAAATACCCACTAAACCTAAGGTGACCATATCAATAATGCCATTGGTGTTGCCAAATGGGAATGGGTTCACCATCATATCGCAGTGATGTAGAATGCTGAGATATTTATGGTATGGTGAATGTGAATGTGCTGTAGCTGACTCACCTAAGTAACTTTTAATAAAGCGTTCTACATAAGGGTGTGTAATGCCATTTGATTGTCCCAAGGCAAAGTGGAAATGCACTTTCACTTTGGCACGATCACGGATGGCTTTTAATGCCTCAAGGAAATACGGGTTCAACTTCATGGTGGTGGAGGCGATACCGATATTGACCACTTCAGGATTTTCACGCAAGCGATATTCCACTTTTGCCGGTGCTAAGGCAGATGGCACATAAGGTAGTGCATCTTTTGGTAAACGTAATAATTTTTCACTAAAGCATTCTTCTGAGCCTACGTAGTCATCTTCAACGACCACATATTCAATAAATGGCGAGTGAGTGGTGGCTGGGTGACCTAACGCAATGGCTTGAATCGGCGCCATACGAGTGTTACTGGTGAAAATCGGCAGTAAATCCATACCAATACTTGGCATATATAACACGGCGGCACCGTTTTCTTCACAAATTTGTTTTAAAGAGGTGAGTTTCTCAAAAATATTGTTGCCAGCGGTGAGATGGAATTCATCAAAAACCTCACGCCCCAGTTGATCTACGGCATCATTCCCCATACCAATGACGTAGAATAATTCACGGGCCGCACGCATTGAAGTGGAGTGAGTACGATAAATAGAGTGCGCAGAATGGAAATGTTCAAGCAACACCACCATTACAGGTTTCCCATCGCGGTAGCCAATATTGCTGACATCACGGTCTTGCCAACCGCCTGTGACTAAGTGGTTACGGATCACTTTATTGAGGGCGTTTTTTACCCAATGCTTATTCGCCGCCACATCGTAACTACAATGCATATAGACATCATGTGAAATACTGCTTGGCAGATTATTCAAGTTAGGCATTTGTGATAAACGTTCAGGGAACCATTGTAAAATCGTGCCACGTTTGCTGAATGCTTGTACGGTACCAATAAAACGAGGTGATTGTAAGGCAAAGCATAGTGATGCACAAAGATTACGGTCTAACTGCCATAAAGCATCTAAATTAATGGTTAAGTTAGATTCTGGGAAATACATGATACAGAATTTGACCCACACCGCTTTATTGGATTCTAATTGAATATTGGTGTCGGATTTATCTGGATTTAAGTTATAACTTTGTAAAATATGATCCGCATTAATATAAGGAGAGGAGGCAAATATTAGCGCCATCCAACGTTGATAACCAAAAAATCTTTGCGCCCCCGACTCGGATATCACCAAGGCTTTATCGCTAAATAATGGCGTGATTGCATTGGCCATGCGTGTACAAAAGTACACAATGCGCTCTTGTTCGAGTTCAGTGTTTGATAATTGTTTTGGCATGTTGAACTCAATGCCTTGGATGCTACCGAAGTTACTGTCTAATTTGGTTAAAATAGCCAGTAAGGTATTACAAGCGAGTTCATAATTTTTTGTTTCAACCGCTTGTTCAAATTGCTCAACATTTGGTCTAATTTCTGTTTGTTTGTCTGTCATAAGATCTCCTTAACAGGTTCCCCATAAATCATATTCATCTGCGTTAGTTATCGTGACGGAAAGAATGTCACCGATTTTCACCGCACTTTGGCTTATATTATCCACATAAACCACGCCATCAATTTCAGGTGCATCTGCCATGGAACGGCCGATAATCCCGTCTTCATCAATGTCATCCACAATTACAGGTAAGGTTTTGCCAATTTTTTGCTGTAATCGTTGGGCGGAAATTTGCTGTTGGACTTCCATAAAACGTTGGAAACGTTGTTCTTTAATGTCCTCTGGCACTTGATCTGGCATTGCTGTTGCGGTAGCGCCCTCGACGGGACTAAATTTAAAGCAACCGACACGATCAAGTTGTGCCTCTTTTAAAAAGTCGAGTAATAATTCAAAATCTTCTTCTGTTTCACCTGGGAACCCTACAATAAAGGTGGAGCGCAAGGTTAATTCTGGGCAAATTTCTCGCCATTTTTTAATCCGTTCTAAAATCCGCTCTACCGAACCTGGGCGTTTCATCAATTTCAAAATTTTTGGACTGGCGTGTTGCAACGGAATATCCAAATACGGCAAAATTTGCCCCGCCGCCATTAAAGGGATTAATTCATCCACGTGTGGATAAGGATAAACATAGTGCAAACGTACCCAAACTTTTAAACTGGCTAACATCTGGCAAAGGGTAATGAGATTATTTTTAATCGGCATGCCATTCCAAAATACGGTTTTATTTTGGTTCTCTTTGCGTTGATCGAGCGAATAAGCTGAAGTATCTTGTGATACCACCAACAATTCTTTTACCCCCGAATCCACTAAGCGTTTGGCCTCATCTAAAATTTGGGTAATAGGACGGCTGTCTAAGTCTCCACGCATGGACGGAATAATACAAAACGTGCATTTATGATCGCAGCCCTCTGAAATTTTCAAATAGGCGTAATGTTTCGGCGTGAGTTTTACGCCTTGGCTTGGCACGAGACTCACATAAGGATTATATTCCGGTTTCGGCACATATTTATGCACATTTTCCATCACCGCCTCATAGCTATGTGGCCCTGTAATTTCCAACACTTTGGGGTGAACTTCACGGATTTTATCTTCTTTTGCCCCCAAGCAACCGGTGACTAATACACGGCCGTTGGCCTCAAGCGCCTCGCCAATGGCCTCTAAGGATTCTTGTACGGCACTATCAATAAAACCGCAAGTATTGACGATCACCAGATCGGCATTTTCATAAGTAGGGATAATATTGTAACCGTCAGTACGTAACTCGGTGAGAATGCGTTCGGAATCGACTAAATTTTTCGGACAACCAAGGCTAACAAAGCCAATGTTTGGCGTTTTTGATGACATAAATAATCTTAAAATAATGTAAAAAAATTGGGCGTATTGTACAAAAATTTTAAGGGAAAGGCGACAAAATCAACGTAAATATTTTGTAAAGTTTGGGAAACATCGTGAAAAAATACCGCACTTTGAGGTTATTTTGCTAACAAAGTGCGGTATTTTTAAGCTGATTAATGGTGGTGATGACCACAACCACAGCCGTCGTGGCTATGTTCTTCTTCATGGTGGTGATGGTGACTGCCACAACCGCAACCCTGACCTTCTTCATCCGAATCATGGTGATGACCACCGCAGCAACCGCCCTCCGCATGAATATGACCATGGGCAATTTCTTCCAAGGTGGCTTCACGGGTTGCGACCACTTCCACAGTGAAATGCAATTCTTGACCGGCTAACATATGGTTACCATCAACGACCACATCGGCATCACCCACTTCGGTAATCACAACAGGTAATGGACCCATATCCGTATCGGCAATAAAACGCATGCCCACTTCTAATTCATCTACGCCTTGGAATACCTCTTTTGGTACACGTTGCACCATATTTTCATTGTATTCGCCATAACCTTCTTCCGGTTTTACACGTACTTCAAATTTATCGCCAACTTCTTTGCCTTCTAGCGCATTCTCTAAACCAACCACTAAATTATGGTGACCTTGTAAATAGTCTAAAGGTTGATTGGCTGGCGCCTCGTCAACTAACACGCCATCTTCGGTACGCACTTGGTAAGCAATGCTTACGACCACATTTTTTGCTACTTTCATTTTTTTCTCCAATGTTAAAAAGGGGGCTATTCTATCGAAAATTCGGTCAAATAGCTAACTATTCATCTTCTTCGTCAAATTCTTCTTCAAAAAATTCGCCATCATCACCATATTCATCCTCTTCGGCATTGGGATCTTCAAAATAAGTCCCCCAACCGTCATAAATCCCGCCATGTTTTGCCACTAACGGCACGATTTCTTTTTGTTGCGCATCAATGATTTCAGGTTTGAGTTCCACTTCGGCGATAATATCGAAACAGAACAATAATTTACCGTTATCATCTTCTAATTCTTCGGCTTCTGACACTTCATATCCCGCTTTGAACGCATCCACGGCGATTTTTTCTAATTTATCAAAATCGTCGTGCGCAATATGGTGTTCAATAATATAAAGAGCGCTCGGATCGCTACCATCACGGAATAAATATTCAATAATTTCACGGGTTTCAGCTTGCAATTCTGCTGGAGTTGGATGGTTTGCCATAATGTTTGTCCTATTTTATGAGTGGGTAAATCGGGCTTATTTTAACACAGAAAGTGACAAAATAACCGCATGCGTATTAACAATCAATAACTATCCAATTCTTCTTGTACGGCCAACCAATCCATTTCTACCATTTCCAATAGTTTTTTCACATTCACCTGCTCCGCCAAAAGTGCGGTCAATTTTTCTTTATTTTCTGGCGAATAGAGATCATTATCGGAAAGCTGTTGCTCAATCTCTGCCAACTTCTCTAATATTTTTTCCATCTGGCTTTCAAGTTGCGTGAGTTTTTTACGTAATGGTGCAGTTTGTTGCCGTAACTCGGCCTCTCGGCGTTTTTGATCTTTGCGATTTTGTTGGGAATTTTCCGAAATATCGCTGTTTTGCACCGCACTTTTATTTAATTCCTTACGTTCTTGCGTATTGATATTATTCAGCCATTTCGCATAATCGTCCAAATCACCGTGAAATTCTTCCACTTGCTTGTCATGCACCAAATAAAATTCTTCCACCGTGTTACGTAATAAATGACGGTCGTGCGACACGACCACCAGCGAACCTTGATAATCCACTAACGCCTCCGTTAAGGCTTGTCGCATATCTAAATCAAGATGGTTAGTCGGTTCATCTAATAACAGCAAATTTGGACGTTGCCATACAATTAACGCTAACACTAATCGGGCTTTTTCGCCGCCAGAAAAGGTTTTTACGGCTTCGTTAACTTTGTCGCCGTGAAAAGCGAAACTGCCTAAATAATTGCGGCATTCTTGTTCGGTGAGTTTGTCGTCTAATTTTTGTAAATGCCACAAGGCGGATTCATCGGCTCGTAAGGTGTCTAACTGATGTTGAGCAAAATAGCCCAGTTGCACGCCTTTGGCCAGTTGCACGTTGCCTGAAAGGGCGGTTAATTCGCCAGCTAATAATTTGATCAGCGTGGATTTCCCTGCACCGTTTTTACCAAGTAACCCAATTCTTGAACCTGGGACAAGGTTGAGTTTAATTTTTTGCAAAATTTCCACCGCACTTTCGCCCACCCCATAGCCAGCAGCGGCTTTTTCAATCATGACTAACGGACTTGGGAGTGACAAAGGGTCTCTAAATTCAAAGGTAAAGGGATTATCAATATGGGCAGGCGCAATTTTTTCCATACGTTCAAGGGCTTTCATGCGACTTTGAGCCTGTTTGGCTTTGGTCGCTTTGGCTTTGAAACGGTCGATATAGCTTTGTAAATGCGCAATTTTTTCTTGTTGCTGACGGAAAAGTGCGGTCTGTTGTGAAAGTTTTTCTGCACGTTGTAATTCAAAGCTCGAATAATCACCGGTGTATTCGTTCAGTTGCTGATTTTCAATATGTAAAATCTTATTGACGATAGGATCAAGAAAATCACGGTCGTGGGAAATTAATAACAGGGTGCCTTGATATTGGGTCAACCAACGTTCTAGCCAAATCACCGCATCTAAATCTAAGTGGTTGGTGGGTTCGTCCAACAGCAATAAATCGGACGGACATAACAAGGCTTGTGCCAAATTCAGCCGCATTCGCCAACCACCCGAAAAGGATTTTACAGGGCGTTGCAATTCTTCTTGAGCAAAACCTAACCCATGCAACAACGCGGAGGCTCGGGATTGAATGGTCCACGCATCAATATTGTCTAACTGAGCATGAATATGTGCAATGGCATGGCCGTCATTACGTTGGTTAGCTTGCACTAACTCGGTTTGTAATTGGCAATAAAGGCGGTCGCCCTCAATCACATAATCTAAGGCTGACGTGTCTAACGCAGGTGTTTCTTGATTCACCCAAGACACCGCCCAATGAGACGGAAAATTCACATCACCGCCCTCGGGTGACATTTCTTTTTTGAGTAAAGCAAGCAAAGAAGATTTACCGCAACCGTTCTTTCCCACTAGGCCTACTTTTTGTTTTGGATTAATGGTCGCGGTGGCATTTTCGAGCAGTAAATTTTGCCCACGTTTTAAAGATAAATTTGAGAATATGATCATTTTTTATGGTATATTTTTTAAAGTTTCCTTATTTTCCTGTTTTTTAAAGGTTTTGCAATGTTTGATTCGTTAATTGTGCAATTTGTGGTACTTTGGGCGGTGATTGATCCCATTGGTTCCATTCCAGTTTATCTTACCAAAACGAGCCGTTTATCTTTAGCCGATCGGCGTAAAGTGGCATTAAAAGCGGTGTTGATTGCCACAGGGATTTTGCTGTTTTTCTTAATTGCCGCACAAGGTCTTTTTGAAGCTATGCAAATTCCACTGGCGGCGTTCCAGATTGCAGGCGGTTTGGTATTGTTTTTATTTGCGTTAACCATGATTTTTGGTGAGGGCAAACCTGAGCATGAAATGAAAATGAGCACTAATTTAAGTGAATTAGCGGTTTACCCTTTAGCCGTGCCGTCTATTGCGTCGCCTGGGGCGATGATGGCGATTGTCTTACTCACCGACAATCACCGTTTCAGTTTTTCTGCACAAGTCGTTACCACCTTTATTATGCTCGCCGTGTTGCTGATTACCTATTTATTGCTGTTGGTCGCCAACCGTGTACAAAATGTGATTGGCAATACAGGGGCATCGGTGATTAGTCGTGTGATGGGGCTGATTTTGGCGGCTGTCGCCGTGAATAATGTGTTAGTGGGGATTCAAGAATTTTTTATGACCGGCGGTATCAATTTAAGTTAATCATTTTATCAGCAAGGAAAAATTATGTTAGACAAAAATTTTATTGGTTTAGGCGTGGCCGGTAATTTTGCCGGTCATTTGGAACAAGCGGGTGAGGCGGCAGATTTTGTGAAAGTGAAAACAGAAAGTGCGGTGCAACCCAAGGCCATTTTCCCTTTTTATGTGCCAAGTCAGCAGTTAGACGAAAGCGAAGGTTTTTTATCGGTTTACCCGATTTCTCATGATCGCTTGCAGTTTCCACTAAATGCCGATAATTTGCAAATTGAGCCAGAAATTGCGTTAATTTGCGACGTGCAATATGATAAAACCAGTCAAAAAGTCACCGCACTTTTACCGACCCATTTTGCTGCTTACAACGATTGTTCCATTCGTCGCCCCAACGCCCACAAAATTTGTGAAAAGAAAAACTGGGGAGCCGATTCCAAAGGGATTTCGGCAACTTGGATTGCCCTTGATAGCTTTGCTACTGGCAGTAATATTGATGATTATCATATTGCCTGTTTCCACCAACGTAATGGCGTGTTAACGGAATACGGTATTGACAGCCCCGCTGCGGAATACAGTTATTTTCATCAACAATTATTAGACTGGATTGTGGATAAAATGAATCATCAGCCTGATCAGGATCCGATGAATGATATTGCCAAATTACTCAAACAAGCCAATTTTCCAAGCAAAGCTGTCATCAGTATTGGAGCCACTCGTTACACTGAATTTGGTGAAAAGAATTTCTTGCAAGTGGGCGATGTCAGCCAAGTAGTGGTCTATAATAGTAAAAAATATTCGCACTCGCAAATTGTCGAAATGGCCGAGCAAATGCACTTCGCACAGGATATTTCTGCGTTAGTGCAAAAAGTGGTGTAAATAAAATAATTTGCTCACTTTGTGATCTTTATCAAAGATTTTATTTTCATTAAGTCGTAAGATACAACAATGTTCTATTTCATATAAGGATGATTAATATGACCCCTGCAGAACTTTTCGGCGAAGGGATTAACCTGATGTTTTCAGGTATGGGTTTTGTGTTGGTCTTTTTGCTCATTTTAATTTGGGCGATTGGATTAATGTCAAAACTGATTACCCGATATTTCCCTGAACCTGTGGCTGTCCCCAAAACAGCACCCAATTCCACCGCACTTCAGCCTGTCAGTAACGACTTAGATCGTTTGCGTCCAGTGATTGTCGCTGCCATTGCACATCATCGTGCGACCCATTCAAATTAAGAGAAGGATTTTATTATGACTAAAAAAATTAAAATAACCGACGTGGTACTTCGTGACGCTCATCAATCTTTGTTTGCTACCCGTTTACGTTTAGATGATATGTTGCCGATGGCGGCGGAATTAGATGATATGGGGTATTGGTCGTTAGAAGCGTGGGGCGGTGCGACCTTTGATAGCTGTATTCGTTTTTTAGGCGAAGATCCTTGGGTGCGTTTGCGTGAGTTGAAAAAAGCCTGCCCGAAAACCCCGTTGCAAATGTTATTACGTGGACAAAATTTATTGGGCTATCGTCATTATGCCGATGATGTGGTGGATCGCTTTGTGGAACGTTGTGTCGCTAATGGCATGAGCGTATTCCGTGTATTTGATGCGTTAAACGACCCACGTAATATGCAAGCCGCTTTGCAAGCGGTGAAAAAACACGGTGGTCACGCACAAGGGACATTGAGCTATACCACCAGCCCAGTGCATACTTTGCAAACGTGGTTAGAGGTAACAGAACAGCTACTTGAAATTGGCATTGACAGCCTTGTGATTAAAGATATGTCAGGGATTTTAAACCCAATGGCGGCTGCCGAATTAGTCGGTGAAATCAAAAAACGCTTTGATGTGCAATTACATTTGCATTGTCACTCCACCACAGGTATGGCAGAAATGGCATTATTAAAAGCGATTGAAGCAGGTGTTGATGGGGTGGATACAGCCATTTCTTCAATGTCAGGTACTTATGGACACCCAGCTACCGAATCCATTGTGGCGACCTTACAAGGTACGGAATTTGATACGGGCTTAGATATTCCACGTTTAGAAAAAATTGCCGCGTATTTCCGTGATGTGCGGAAAAAATATGCCAAATTTGAAGGGCAGTTGCGTGGTATTGATAGTCGTATTTTGGTGGCACAAGTGCCAGGTGGTATGTTGACTAACCTTGAGGGGCAATTAAAACAACAAAATGCCAGCGATAAATTAGATTTAGTGTTGGAAGAAATTCCACGCGTGCGTAAAGATTTAGGCTATATTCCGTTAGTCACCCCGACATCACAAATTGTGGGTACGCAATCTGTTATCAACGTGTTAATGGGCGAACGTTATAAAACCATCGCCAAAGAAACCGCAGGGATTTTAAAAGGCGAATATGGTCGCACGCCAGCCCCTGTGAATGCAGAATTACAAGCTCGTGTGCTTGAGGGAGGCAAACCAATTACCGACCGTCCAGCGGATCATATTGCCCCTGAAATGGCGAAAATTGAAGCAGAAGTGAAACAAACCGCTCAAGAAAAAGGCATTAAACTGGCTGAAAATGCGGTAGATGATGCGTTAATTGTGGCGTTATTCCCACAAATTGGTTGGAAATTCTTAGAAAATCGTGGTAATCCTGCTGCCTTTGAGCCTGCTCCGACATTAGAAAGTTCGGTGCAAAAACCAGCAGAAAAAGCCCCAGCCAAACCAGCAAGCGGTTCAGCGGTTTACACCGTGGAACTTGAGGGTAAAGCCTTTGTAGTGAAAGTGTCTGAAGGTGGCGATGTTACTCATATTGCACCGACAGCAGCTCCAGTGGCAGCCCCTGTGGCTCAAACTGCTCCAGCACCTGCTGCAAGTGGCACTGGCACCGCAGTCACCGCACCAATGGCAGGCAATATCTGGAAAGTGGTCGCCACCGAGGGGCAAACTGTCGCAGAGGGTGATGTGTTGTTTATTTTAGAAGCGATGAAAATGGAAACCGAAGTACGGGCGAACCTTGCTGGTACGGTGCGTGGTATTTGTGTGAAAGCGGGTGATTCAGTGGCTGTGGGCGACACCGTCATGACCATTGCTTAATTTGGAGGCAGTATGGAAAGTATTATTGCTCTACTGAAAGGCACAGGTATTATGCACCTTGAATGGGGGCAAGCGGTGATGATTTTGGTGAGCCTGTTGTTATTGTGGCTTGCCATTGTGAAAAAATTTGAACCGTTGTTGTTATTACCGATTGGCTTTGGTGGCTTGTTATCGAATATTCCTGAAGCGGGCATGGCGATGACGGCATTGGATAATTTGTTACATTCAGGCACACCTGAACAACTTGCTGTGATTGCAGGAAAAATCGGTGTAGTGGCAGATCCTGTTGTAATTAAAACCGCTCTTGCGAGCTTGCCAGCCTCTGTGCAAGCACAGCTTGAAGTCACCGCTGGCGATCTTGGCTTTAGTGCAGGTATTTTAGCCCTGTTCTATAAAGTAGCGATTGGCTATGGTGTTGCGCCGCTGGTGATTTTTATGGGAGTCGGTGCCATGACGGATTTTGGTCCGTTAATTGCCAATCCAAGAACCTTATTGCTCGGTGCGGCGGCACAATTCGGGATCTTCACTACCGTATTGGGTGCCTTGGGTTTGAACTGGTTAGGGGTAATTGATTTTACCTTGCCACAAGCTGCCTCTATCGGGATTATTGGGGGGGCAGACGGTCCAACTGCCATTTACTTAACCAGTAAACTAGCACCTGAATTATTGGGGGCGATTGCAGTGGCTGCCTATTCTTATATGGCGTTAGTCCCATTAATTCAACCGCCAATTATGAAAGCCTTAACCACCGAAACTGAACGCAAAATTCGGATGACGCAACTTCGCAATGTGAGTAATACAGAAAAAGTGATGTTCCCAATTATCTTGTTATTATTGGTGGCATTATTATTACCTGATGCCGCCCCATTGCTCGGTATGTTCTGTTTTGGTAATTTAATGAAAGTCAGTGGCGTGGTGGATCGTTTAAGTGATACCACACAAAATGCCTTGATTAACATTGTCACCATTGTGTTAGGTTTATCGGTTGGGGCGAAATTGGTGGCAGATAAATTCTTGCAACCACAAACCCTTGGTATTTTACTGTTAGGCGTGATTGCTTTTGGTATCGGAACGGGTAGCGGTGTGTTGATGGCGAAATTGATGAACAAATTCAGCAAAAATAAAATCAACCCACTGATTGGTTCTGCTGGCGTGTCAGCCGTGCCAATGGCAGCTCGTGTTTCTAACAAAGTAGGGTTGGAAGCCGATCATCAAAACTTCTTACTGATGCACGCCATGGGACCGAATGTGGCTGGCGTAATTGGTTCAGCCATTGCTGCAGGGGTGATGTTGAAATACGTTGCAGCGATGTAAAATAGGATAAAAAAACACCGCACTTTTTGTCACGAAGAGGTGATACCAACAAAAGTGCGGTGCAAAAAATGCGATCTTTGTCGCATTTTTTATATTCAATTCGTTGTAATGTAAAAAATATGTTGCAACCGACAGCTAAATTGGTATATTTTTAACTGTCCCTTTTTAATAGGTACGGAAATATACAACTTCATCCCCTTTCTAGGAGAACTATTGTTATGAAAAAATTCTTAAAACTTTCCCTTGTCGCTGGCGTTGCAATGTCGGCATTTTCCACTCAAGCTGCAGACGAACAGTTTATTACCATTGGTACTGGTGGACAAACGGGCGTATATTATGTGGTTGGTCAATCGATTTGTCAGTTAGTGAACCGTGATACGGCGAAAACCCACATTAAATGTAATGCCCCCTCAACTGGTGCCTCAATCGCAAACTTGAATGCGATTGCTGCCAAGGAAATGGATATGGGGATTGCACAATCTGACTGGCAATATCATGCCTATAACGGCACCAGTTCTTTTGAGGGCAAGAAAAATGACAAATTGCGTGCGGTGTTCTCCTTACATGCTGAACCTTTTACGTTAATGGCTCGTGATGATTCGGGGATTAAATCCTTTGATGACTTGAAAGGAAAACGTGTGAATGTGGGCGACCCAGGTTCTGGTACCCGAGCCACCATCAACGTTATCATGAAAGAAAAAGGTTGGACGGACAAAGATTTCAAAGTGGCTGCGGAATTAAAACCAGCGGAAATGGCGTCATCTATGTGTGACAACAACCTTGACGCCATCACTTACAACGTTGGTCACCCGAATGGTGCATTGAAAGAGGCCGCAGCGTCTTGTGATTCTCACTTAGTGCCAGTAACCGGTCCTGAAATTGATAAATTAGTGGCGCAACATGCTTACTATGCGAAAGCCGTGATTCCTGGTGGTTTGTATAAAGGTACCGATAATCCAGTGGATACATTCGGTTCTTATGCGACGTTAGTGAGTTCAACGGATGTGGACGCAGATAAAGTCTATGCGGTGGTAAAAGCCGTGTTTGATAACTTCGACCGTTTCAAACGTTTACACCCTGCTTTTGCGAACTTAAAAGAAGAAGAAATGATTAAAAATGCCTTGTCTGCACCATTGCACGAGGGGGCGGCTCGTTACTACAAAGAAAAAGGCTGGTTAAAATAAATTAATCCTGCTTTGTCCTTTTCTATTACACCCTACGCAGCCTGTGTAGGGTGTCTATTTTATCGTTATTCGGGGACTTTACGATGTCTGCACAAGAAAAAGCGATGGATTATGATGACTTGCAAGATATGGTGGCATCCAATGATGCCGGCGGTCGAAATCCAAGAGGCTTTGCCAAAAAACTCATTATTGTGACCGCAATTGTTTGGTCGATTTTTCAGCTCTATTATACTTCTCCGTTTCCATTTTGGTTGCAAGAGCAATTAACGCATCTCGGCATTCCGTTAAATGTGGTGGTGGACGACACGAAAGCCCGTTCTTATCATTTGGCGTTTGCGTTATTTTTAGCGTTTCTTTCGTTCCCTGCCTTTGCCAGTTCACCTAAACATCGGATTCCTTTATTCGACTGGTGTTTAGCTATTGCTGGGGCGTTTTTAGGAGCTTATTATTTATTTTTCTACGAGGGCTTAGTCACTCGATTTGGTGCACCAAATTTGCAAGATATTATTGCAGGTTGTTGCGGTGTCTTGCTGTTATTAGAGGCCACAAGACGTAGTTTAGGTTTGCCATTGGTGGTGATTGCGGTGGTGTTCTTGCTGTATAATTACTTCGGGCAATTTATGCCAACAGATTGGATTATCAGCCACCGTTCAGGCTCATTGGCTCAAATTGTCAACCAACAATGGATCACCACTGAGGGGGTCTTTGGTGTGGCGCTTGGCGTCTCCACGAAATATGTGTTCTTATTTGTATTATTTGGTGCGTTGTTAGATAAAGCGGGGGCGGGTAATTATTTTATTAAAACTGCCTTTGCCTACTTAGGCCATTTAAAAGGCGGGCCTGCTAAAGCCGCTGTGGTCTCTTCTGCGCTCACTGGATTGGTTTCTGGTTCCTCCATTGCGAATGTGGTGACCACAGGGACATTCACGATTCCCATGATGAAACGTGTGGGCTTTTCAGCCGAGAAAGCGGGCGCCGTAGAAGTGGCGTCTTCCGTTAATGGCCAAATTATGCCACCTGTAATGGGGGCCGCCGCATTTTTGATGATTGAATATGTCAATATGCCGTACAGCCAATTAATTATGCACGCTTTTTTACCGGCGCTAATTTCTTATATTGCGTTAGTTTACATCGTGCATTTAGAGGCCAATAAAATGGGCTTAAAAGGGCTTGATCGTGTCGATCCTGCTCGTCCGTTTTTAATGGTCGTGATCCGTACGCTAGGCTTTTTCTTGACCCTTTGCGTGATTTTCTTTGCTTTACATTTTGGCTTAGGCTGGATTAAAACGCTGATTCCGGATTATTCCTTTATGGTGATCGGGACGTTACTTGGCTGTGTTTATTTAGGCTTAATCCGTCGTGTGGCACAGTTCCCCGATTTAGAACCTGATGATCCTAATTCCAAAATTGTCAAATTGCCGTCAGCGAAACCGACAGTGAATGCAGGCTTACATTACTTATTGCCGGTGGTGGTATTAATGTGGTGTTTGATGATCGAACGTTTATCACCGGGGCTTTCCGCTTTCTGGGCAATCTTGGCGTTATCTTCTATTTTAGTGAGCCAACGGCCTCTATTAAGTTGGTTCAGACAGGAAAAAAGCGACAAAAAAGCGCTGTTTAAACAAGGTTTATATGAACTTATTGATGGCCTTGAAGTCGGTGCCAGAAATATGATTGGTATTGGGATTGCAACTGCCACTGCTGGTATTATCGTAGGCGTGGTGTCTTTGACCGGTTTCGGTGTGCAATTAGCCGGCATTATTGAATTTTTGTCCATGGGCAATATTTTATTAATGTTGATTCTGGTGGCAATGTTCAGCTTAATCTTAGGAATGGGCTTGCCGACCACCGCCAACTATATCGTGGTGTCCTCCTTAATGGCCTTGGTGATTGTGGAAGTGGGCAAACAAAACGGCTTAATTGTGCCATTAATTGCGGTGCATTTATTTGTCTTTTATTTCGGTATTATGGCCGATGTGACACCTCCCGTCGGTTTGGCCTCTTTTGCCGCTGCCGCTATTTCAGGTGGCAGTCCGATTAAAACTGGGGTAACCGCATTTTATTACAGTTTAAGAACCGCTATTTTGCCGTTTCTGTTTATTTTCAATACGGATTTATTACTTATTGATGTCAGTTGGTGGCATGCCTTGCTGATATTCTGTGTTGCGACCATTGGGATTATGATTTTCACGGCGGCAAGCATGAATTTCTTTGTGGTGAAAAATAAAGCATGGGAAACAGCGGTGTTAATTTTGGCAGCGTTTACGTTATTTCGTCCGGGGTTCTTTATGGAATATGTTTCCCCGACCGCACGTAGCGTGGAGCCTGCGCAATTTGTGCAAGAGTTGGGACAAACACCCGTCGGGCAAAATATTATGCTGAAAGTATCTGGCATTAACCCTTATGGCAAAGAAATTCAATTCTACTCACAACTGGCCGTGCCAGCGGGAGAAACGGGCGAAGATCGGGTGAAAGCCTTAGGTTTAACCCTGTTAGATACGGGTGAACAGATTGAAATTAACGGCAAATTGTCACCGAAAATCTTAATTGATAACGTAGAAATGGATTCTCCAGCGGCTAAAGCAGGATTAAACTGGGATCAAACGATTCTTGAGTTGGATTTACCGACTCACTCGATTCCAAAAGAATGGATGTTTATTCCCGCCCTATTATTGGCATTCGGGGTGTGGTGGAATCAACGTCGTCGGAAATCTCAAATCACGAATTAATGTATGGCTGGCAACCCGCCAGCCTTTAAAAAGGATATTTTATGTATAACAACTTGCTCATTGCGATTGATTTAAATAATTTGCAAAGTGCCAAATATGTAGTGGACACTTGCTTAAAACTGACAGCGCATAAACCCGATGCGGTTTATCGTGTGGTGTCCATTATTGAACCCATGGATGACAGCTTTATCTCTGCGTTTTTACCGAAAAATTTTGATAAATCCGTGGTCGAAGAAGCCAATAAAGCCTTACACGAGTTCACTCAAGCGAATTTTCCCGCCGGTGCGAAAGTGCAACATATCGTCGCCCATGGTACCGTATATGAAGAAGTGAACCGTATTGCACAAGAAAAATCGGTGGATTTAATCGTCATGTTGGCGAGCAGTAAACCGAAAGCCAAGGGATTAAGCTCTAACACCGTCAAAGTCGCACGCCATAGTGAAAAACCGATGTTGATTCTCAAATAGAAACTCGGTAAAATTGACAAAAAGGTTTAAGCTATTAATCAAGGCAGATTCTTGGCTAAATATTTTATGAAGTAGCGGAACTTTTATGAAAAAAGTGCGGTCTAATTTAACATAAAATTGAAAGCAGTTGATCTTTTGCTGTTTTATGTTATAAAGACAGAAACTATTTCGTCTTACATTTGAAGAAGGAAAGCGATGAATAAAGAAGCACAAATGATGTTAGTTCCGCAAGGTAATCTCGAGGGTTATATTCGTGCCGCTAATGCGTACCCAATGCTCACGGCAGAAGAAGAAAAGGAATTGGCGGAACGTTTGTACTACAAAGAGGACCTTGATGCGGCAAAAGCCTTAATTTTGTCACACCTCCGCTTTGTGATTCACGTTGCTCGTGGTTATTCAGGCTATGGTTTACCGCAAGCGGATTTAATTCAAGAGGGTAATATTGGCTTGATGAAAGCGGTCAAACGCTTTAACCCAGAAGTGGGCGTACGCTTGGTGTCATTTGCAGTGCATTGGATCAAAGCCGAAATTCACGAATATGTACTCCGTAACTGGCGTATCGTGAAAGTGGCAACCACTAAAGCACAACGCAAATTGTTCTTCAACCTACGTAAAACCAAACAACGTTTAGGTTGGTTTAACGAAAACGAAGTGGATTTAGTGGCCAATGAGCTCGGCGTGTCTAAACAAGACGTGATCGAAATGGAAAGTCGCATGACGGGGGCCGATGTTGGTTTTGATTTGCCCAATGAAGATAGCGAAGAAAGTAGTTTTTCTCCCGTGATGTATTTGGAAGATAAAAGCTCCAATTTCGCTGCGGAATTAGAAAATGAAAACTTTGAAAACCAAGCCGTTGAGCAATTAAGTAACGCCATGGAAACCTTGGACGAACGGAGCCAAGACATTATTAAAGCCCGCTGGTTAGATGATGATAAAGCGACATTGCATGATTTGGCTGCTAAGTATAATATTTCTGCTGAACGGGTGCGTCAGTTGGAAACTAATGCGTTGAAGAAATTGAAAAGTGCGGTGAATTTTTAGGGAATTTATTACAAGAAAAAAGATCGAAGAAATTCGATCTTTTTTGTTATCTGTTTATTTTTGTTGTAACAATATAACTAATGTAGTAGCATTAGCTAATATTTACAATGGAAAGGAAAGGGAATATGAATGTGATTACCAGTCGGGAATTTTACCAAAATACAGGAAAAGCCCACAAAATTGCAAAAATAGAACCCGTGTTGATTACCAAACATGGTACGCCTGATATTGTTGTATTAAATTATACGGAATATCAACGCTTAACTCAGCTTTCATCTTCTCGATCATTATATGATATTTTTGCGAGTAGCAACCCACAAGTTGCAGAAATTGATTTAATCTTGCCAGATCGTGAAGTGGATCATCAACGTCCAGATGTGGAGTTCTGATGATGTTCTTAATTGATACGAATATTATTAGCGAAATACGTAAAATTCCCTTGGGTTATGCCAATGTTGGGGTAGTTGCGTGGGCAAAGAACGTCACGGAAGATCAGACCTTTATTTCTGCGGTTTCTATCATGGAAATTGAACGTGGTATTTTAGCCTTATACAGACGAGATCCCACTCAAGCAAAAATCATTCAATTTTGGTTTGAAAATACGGTAAAACGTCAATTTCAGGGGCGAATCTTACCTATTGATTCACAGACTGCAGAAATCTGTGCCAAATTACATGTTCCCAACAAACGCCCTGAAAATGACGCTTGGATCGCAGCCACAGCCTTGCAACATCAGTTGACCTTGGTTACTCGTAATATTAAAGATTTGGACATGAAAGATTTATTGGTTTTTAATCCGTTTAGGGAATAGAAATTGTGTTAAAATTCAACAAAACTTTTTAGATTGATGAAACGGTATTTTGTTATACACTTTCTGATTTCAGAAATATAAACTAACGTTATGAAAAAATCTGCCAAAAAAGAAGCAAGCTTGGCTTTACAAGAAAAAATCAAGCACATCATTTTGCAACGTCACCTGAAAGCAGGTGATTTAATGCCCACGGAAAACGAGCTCATTGAGCAATTAGAGGTGAGCCGTTCCAGTCTTCGGGAAGCTATTAAATCATTAGAGGCCTTACATATTCTGGATATTCAACACGGTGTAGGAACATTTGTTGGGCAGTCATCAATGACCCCGATGATTCGCACGCTTGCCTTTCACGCTCAGTTGGATTTAGCCAATGATTGTCAGTATCTATTGAATATTTTAGATGTGCGAGAGATTTTACAATATGGCTTTGCCTCTTTGACATTGGCGAGAATCAGCGATGAAGAGGTGGAACAATTACAGCTTTTGGTGAAGCAATTACAACAGCAGGCTCGTCAACAGCAATATGCGTTGGAGATCGAAAAAGCCATTCATTTGCAAACCTATCAATCGGTACATAATCCTTTATTATCCCAGTATTTAGATGCTTTTTGGCAGATTTTTGAGTTACTTGATACGGAATTGCCTGCTCCACCTTATACACCAACTGAATTGGCAATGTTATATCAAGAATGGGTCGATGCGGTAGAAAGCCGTGATGTGGATCGGTTTCAACACAGTATTTTGAGCTATTTTCATCAAATTAGACAACGTTTGATTGTACAGGAGAAACAATAATGCAAGGTTTAAAAGTCGCTTTAGTGGGCTGTGGTTTCTTTGGTCAACAGTTGGTTTTGGCATTCCAAAAAGCGGGTGCCAATTTGGTGGGAATGGTGGATTTAGATATGGTGTTGGCTAGACAATTAGCGGAACGATGCCAAAGTCAATGCTATGAGCAATTAGAGCAATTATTGGCAGAGCAGAAACCTGATTTAACCCTAATTGCTACCTATAATAATACGCATGTTGATATTGCAAAAACAGCATTGCAAGCCAAAAGTGCGGTGTTTATTGAAACACCTTTTACCTTAACAAAACAAGATTGTACGGAGTTAATAGCGTTAGCGAAACAGCAACAATCTGGCTTATTTGTGGGGCATTTGTTGCGAATCATGCCTGGGTTGCAAAAAGCAAAAATGATTTTAGAAAAACATCAACTAGGCAAATTAACTGTGGCAAGAGCCAATCGTCAGCGTTGGATTGATTCAGGCGAAACGCAAAATTGGTGGAAAAATGATGTGAATTTGACAGGCGGTAAACTGTTGCACGAAATCCACGAATTGGATTTGTTGTGTTGGTTATTGGGCGATGTCAGTTCTGTTTATGCTCAAGCTACCAACCAAGCCCATTTAGATTTTCCAGCTAACCACGATATTATTCAAGTCTTGCTACAATTTGAAAATGGTATTTATGGTTCGCTAGAAATGGGAACAGCATACCGTTTGCACAAATGGGATATTGCAATTCACGGTGAATTGGGTTCTTTAGTTATTAATTTTACGACATCTACAGTTACCTTGACATCTGCTCAGGGACATCGTCAGCAGTTTAATTTATTCGATGAATTTGAAGCAGATTTGTCCTTACGGGAACATAGTAAAGGTGTGCAGAAATATAATCAGATTAGCACCTCATGTCCTTATTGGCTCACTCGGGCAACAGAAATTGAAGCGGACTATATTGTACAGAATTTTGCGTTGAATAAGGCAAATATGTTGAGCGTGAATCCCCACAAAGCGGTTTGTGTCGCAGTGGCGGCAAAAGAATCTATTCGGCAAGGTAGACAGATTCAGGTTAAATATGAATAATTGTAGGGTGCGGACACATGGGCCGCACCCTACAATTTTTTATTTAACAATTTCAGCTAATGCCACTTTACGATTCTGATAACGTGAAAGCGTACAGGCATCTGCCGTTGCAATGGCTGCCAGTGCGGCTTCCCCTGTTAGTAATTTTTCAAATTCAGCGGTCGGTTTCATGCCCGACATAATTTTGTGTAAATATGCCATTTCTTTGTGAATAATGGAATTGAGCCACTGTGGCGTACGTTTCCCAGGTTTACCGTATTGAATTGCGCCGTCCATTTCTGTGCTGGTATAAATTCTTGTGCGATCATCATCTTCGGCTTGGCTTTCGTGAACTAAGAAATGACTGTCTTTGCCATCGACTCGCAATGTTCCACCACAATGGTACATGTCAATTTTGATTGCCCCTTTCTCCCCTTGAATTAACACATAATGTTCGCCCCAACGGAAAGCCGAACCATATTCTAAGACAGCAAATCGACCATCAGAAAATTCCATATTAATAAATAACATATCATCTTCATCACCAAAATGTTCACTTTGATGAGCTACATTATTCGCCGTCATAGTGACAGTTTCAGGCATGCCATTCATTAAAAATTGAATACAGTCCAATTCGTGAATATGATGATATAAATGCCCGCCAGATTTTTCCCGAATTTTTTTCCACGAAATGCTCGGTTGCACATCTTCCCAACCGTTACGGGCTGAATGACAATAAAGTACTTTGCCAATCACTCCACTGTTAATTAACTCTTTTGCGTGGTGTACACCATTGAAGAAATTCATAATATGCCCCGCCATAAAAATGACACCGTGTTTTTTGCAGGTTTCTACCATTTCTTTGCAATCGGCATAATTTAACGCAATGGGTTTCTCACAGAAAACATGTTTTTTATGTTGAGCTGCTAACAATACAGGTTCTTTGTGTAGATAATTCGGTGTCGCCACTACCACACAATCCACATCATCACGAGATACCAGTGCCAACAAACTGTCCGTATTATCACAACCGAGTTCTTGTGCAATGGTTTCGCCATTTTCAGGATCGTACACCGCAGAAATAATTGCACCGTCATTAGTTTTTAATGCTCGAGCAAGATCCGCACCAAAGTAGCCTGTACCAACAATGCCATAACGAATATTCATAGAAAACTCCTTATTTGATGATTTGATGTTAAAAATAAATTTTTTTAAACTTTTTTTCAAAAGTGTGATCTAGATCTCTTTATTTTAGATCTGATATATGACATCATACGTCATATCTTAAGAAGTGCAAGTGGTAATAAGATCTAAATTTAATTTTTGTGATCTAACGCACATTTTTTATCATCAACTAAAAATAAGGTGACTACTATGAGTACAGTAACAAAACTTCCGTGGTATAAAGAAGTGAATCCAATGCAGAAAAAAGCATTATTTGCTGCTTGGCTAGGCTATGTTTTTGATGGTTTTGACTATATGTTAATAACCTATGTTCTGCTGGATATTCAGAAAGAATTTAGTATGACGACCACAGAAACATCAACTTTATTATTGGCAGCCTTTATTGCCCGCCCGCTAGGAGGGGCGATTTTTGGTAGCTTTGCCGATAAACATGGGCGACGTTTAGCTATGATTGTGTCCATTATTGTTTATTCTGTCGGCACATTCTTGTGTGGTTTATCCACTAACTTCATTTGGTTATTCATTTTCCGAATGATAGTAGGAATGGGTATGGCAGGTGAATATGCCTGTTCATCTTCTTATGCAGTAGAAAGTTGGCCACAGCATTTACGCACCAAAGCCAGTGCTTTTTTAGTCAGCGGTTTTTCGGTAGGAAATATTTTAGCATCGCAAATTATTCCGACTGTTTCTGCTAATTATGGTTGGAGAGTGGCGTTCTTTATTGGATTAATCCCTGTGATTCTCGTCCTTTATGTTCGCCGTCATGCGCCTGAAAGTGAAGAGTGGGAAAAAGCAAGAGATGCGGGCAAAACGAATAAAGTGTCTTTATGGGCATTGTTTTCTAAACAGCAATTAGCCACCACATTGATTATTTTTGCTGTATGTTATTCCATTTTCTCCGTCAACTGGCCAATTACAGGTTTGTTACCTCTTTATTTAAAAGAAAATGGCTATGCCGAAAGTGTGAAATCCTTAATGTTCTGGGCTGGTTTTGGTATTTTAATTGGTACCTTAATTTCCGGATTTGTGGGTGATAAATGGGGAGAGAAAAAAACCTTTATCGTGGGTCTATTACTTTCATTGATCTTTTTATTCCCTGCGTTCTATCTTCCAGAGGGCAATACTGCATTACTTGGTGCATTATTGTTCTGTTTAATGGCTACAAACTTAGGGATTGCAGGTTTAGTACCAAAATATATGTCTAAATTCTTCCCAACAGAAATGCGTAGTGCAGGCATTGGTTTTATCTATAATGTTGCTGCTATTGGTGGCGGTGTATCTCCTGTTATTGCGGCAAAAGTGAGTGAACAGGTGGGATTAGGAAAATCATTGGTTTATGTGACATTGTTTTGGACGGTAACATTAGTGTTATTAGTTGGTTTACGGATTCCTGAACGTATTCAGCAACGTAATCAATGTATTCAAAAATAAGACAATACTAAATAATTGTTGAGATCTTTTATGCTACTTATTTTATATGAAATGAGTAGCATAATTTTATGAATCATTTATTAAATTCCTTGCAAATACATTTTAATCCTTGTATAATCCACCGCACTTTCAATCCGAAAGTCGTTTAATGTAATCATTTATTAAACGTACTCTTACGATATGTGAGAGATAAAATGTTCCCGATTTGGGAGCTAAAATAGGTCTGCTGCACTTCCCTTTATTTAAGTTGTACAAAGGTGATGGTGTCAGTTTTTTATTAGCTAAAAATTATTGGAGCTCTGGTCTAATGCAGAACCAAAGAATCCGTATCCGCTTAAAAGCATTTGATCATCGCTTGATCGATCAATCTACGGCGGAGATCGTAGAAACAGCTAAACGTACTGGTGCACAAGTTCGTGGTCCAATTCCTTTACCAACTCGTAAAGAACGTTTTACCGTATTGATTTCACCACACGTTAATAAAGACGCACGTGATCAATATGAAATCCGTACGCACAAACGTTTAGTTGATATTGTTGAGCCAACAGAAAAAACTGTTGATGCATTGATGCGTTTAGATCTGGCTGCCGGCGTTGACGTGCAGATCAGCCTAGGTTAATTTAAGAGGTTATTACAATGATTGGTTTAGTCGGTCGTAAAGTTGGTATGACGCGTGTCTTCACTGAAGACGGTGTGTCAATTCCAGTTACCGTTATCGAAATTGAATCCAACCGTGTGACTCAAGTGAAAACTCTTGAAAACGATGGCTATTCTGCTGTTCAAGTTACTACTGGCTCTAAAAAAGCAAGTCGTGTAACTAAGCCAGAAGCTGGTCATTTCGTGAAAGCAGGTGTTGAAGCTGGTCGCGGTTTATGGGAATTTCGTACTGAAGGTGAGGAATTCACTTTAGGTCAAGAAATTAATGTTGACATCTTTGCAGATGTTAAAAAAGTCGATGTTACTGGTACATCAAAAGGTAAAGGTTTCCAAGGTGGTGTTAAACGTTGGAATTTCCGTACTCAAGATGCTACACATGGTAACTCTTTATCACATCGTGTGTTGGGTTCTATTGGTCAAAACCAAACCCCAGGTCGTGTGTTTAAAGGTAAAAAAATGGCTGGACACTTAGGTGCTGAACGTGTAACCGTTCAATCACTTGAAGTTGTTCGTGTTGATGTTGAGCGTAAATTATTATTAGTCAAAGGTGCCGTTCCAGGTGCAACTGATAGTAATGTTATCGTGAAACCAGCGGTTAAAGCGTAAGTCAGGAGATAGAGATGGAATTACAAGTTGTCGGTGCTAACGCACTCAGCGTTTCTGAAACTACCTTCGGACGTGAGTTTAATGAAGCGTTAATTCATCAAGTAGTTGTTGCTTATGCAGCAGGTGCTCGTCAGGGTTCTCGTGCACAAAAAACTCGTGCTGAAGTGTCTGGTTCAGGTAAAAAACCTTGGCGTCAAAAAGGTACAGGTCGTGCACGTTCTGGTGATATTAAATCGCCAATCTGGCGTTCTGGTGGTATCACATTCGCTGCGAAACCACAAGATCACAGCCAAAAAGTGAACAAAAAAATGTACCGTGGTGCAATTAAAAGCATTCTTTCTGAATTAGTTCGTCAAGACCGTTTGGTTGTGGTGGAAAAATTCGAAATTGATGCACCAAAAACGAAGTCATTAGTTCAAAAATTAAAAGATTTAGCGTTAACAGACGCATTAATCATTACTGCAAGTTTAGATGAAAATCTATTCTTAGCAGCACGCAACTTATATAAAGTTGATGTGCGTGATGTTCAAGGTATCGACCCTGTGAGCTTAATTGCTTTCGATAAAGTGGTTGTGACTGTGGATGCAGTAAAACAAATTGAGGAGATGTTAGCATGATTCAACAAGAACGTTTGCTAAGTGTGCTTAAAGCACCGCTTATCTCTGAGAAAGCAACAAATAATGCTGAAGGCTCAAACACTATCGTTTTCAAAGTGGCATTAGATGCCAATAAAGTTGAAATTGCTAACGCAGTTGCTCAACTTTTCGAAGTGAAAGTAGATTCAGTGCGTACTGTGGTTGTTAAAGGTAAAACTAAACGCCGTGGTGCGAAAGTGGGTCGCCGTAGCGACTGGAAAAAAGCTTATGTTACACTTCAAGAAGGTCAATCTTTGGACTTCGTTGAAGGTGCGACAGAGTAATTAGGAGGAGAAACTAGAAATGGCTATCGTTAAATGTAAGCCGACCTCCGCTGGTCGTCGTCACGTTGTTAAAATCGTGAACCCTGAATTACATAAGGGTAAACCTTATGCACCTTTACTTGATACTAAATCAAGAACAGGTGGTCGTAATAATTTAGGACGTATTACTACTCGCCATATCGGTGGTGGTCATAAACAACATTATCGTTTAGTTGATTTTAAACGTAATAAGTTGGATATTCCAGCGGTTGTTGAGCGTCTTGAATATGATCCAAATCGTTCTGCCAATATTGCATTAGTGCTTTACAAAGACGGTGAACGCCGTTACATCTTAGCACCAAAAGGCTTATCAGTAGGCGATCAAATCCAAGCTGGCGTAAACTCACCAATTAAAGTGGGTAACTCATTACCAATGCGTAATATTCCAGTTGGTTCGACTGTACATAACGTTGAATTAAAACCAGGCAAAGGCGGTCAAATCGCTCGTTCTGCAGGGGCTTATGTACAAATCATCGCACGTGAAGGTAACTACGTGACATTGCGTTTACGTTCTGGCGAAATGCGTAAAGTATTAGCAGAATGTGTAGCGACCATCGGTGAAGTCGGTAACTCTGAACATATGTTGCGTGTACTTGGTAAAGCAGGTGCAAGCCGTTGGAGAGGTATCCGTCCTACCGTTCGTGGTACTGCAATGAACCCAGTAGATCACCCACATGGTGGTGGTGAAGGTCGTAACTTCGGTAAACACCCTGTTACTCCTTGGGGCGTTCAAACCAAAGGTAAGAAAACTCGTCACAACAAACGTACTGATAAATTTATCGTACGTCGTCGTGGCAAATAATTTTAATTAAATAAGAGGATAAGCCATGCCACGTTCTCTCAAGAAGGGTCCTTTCCTTGACCTACACTTGTTGAAGAAGGTAGAGAAGGCGGTGGAAAGCGGGGATAAAAAACCAATTAAAACTTGGTCCCGTCGTTCAATGATCATTCCATCAATGATTGGTTTGACCATCGCAGTCCATAATGGTCGTCAGCACGTTCCTGTTTATGTTTCCGATGAAATGATCGGACATAAATTAGGCGAATTTGCACCGACTCGTACATACCGCGGTCACGCTGCGGATAAAAAAGCTAAGAAGTAAGAGGTAAAAGATGGAAACTATAGCAAAACATCGTTACGCTCGCACTTCAGCTCAAAAAGCTCGCTTAGTTGCGGATTTAATCCGTGGTAAGAAAGTAGCAGCTGCACTTGAGATCTTAACTTACACTAACAAAAAAGCCGCGGCTTTAGTGAAAAAAGTTCTTGAGTCTGCGATTGCTAACGCCGAGCACAATGACGGTGCAGATATCGATGATCTCAAAGTCGCTAAGATTTTCGTTGACGAAGGTCCTAGTATGAAACGTGTTATGCCACGAGCCAAAGGCCGTGCAGATCGCATTTTAAAACGTACAAGCCACATCACTGTGGTTGTGTCAGATCGTTAATCGTAGAGGAATAGCAAATGGGTCAAAAAGTCCATCCACATGGTATTCGCCTAGGTATTGTTAAGCCTTGGAGCTCTACTTGGTTCGCGAATACACAAGACTTCGCCGATAATTTAGAAGGCGATTTCAACGTACGTAAATTCTTGAATAAAGAATTAGCGAGTGCTTCAGTGTCACGCATCACTATTGAGCGTCCTGCAAAAAGCATTCGTGTTACTATTCACACAGCTCGCCCAGGTATCGTTATCGGTAAAAAAGGCGAAGATGTTGAAAAATTACGCAACGCAGTAGCGAAAATCGCTGGTGTGCCTGCTCAAATCAACATTGCTGAAGTGAAAAAACCTGAATTAGATGCAAAATTAGTTGCAGACAGCATTGCTTCTCAATTAGAACGCCGTGTAATGTTCCGCCGTGCAATGAAACGTGCAGTACAAAACGCCATGCGTTTAGGTGCTAAAGGTATCAAAGTTGAAGTAAGCGGTCGTTTAGGTGGTGCAGAAATTGCACGCTCAGAATGGTATCGTGAAGGCCGTGTGCCATTACATACACTGCGTGCGGACATCGATTATAACACTGCAGAAGCACATACCACTTACGGCGTAATCGGCGTAAAAGTATGGATCTTCAAAGGTGAAATTTTAGGTGGAATGGCTGCAATTGCACAACAACCAGAACAACAACCTGCCCAGCCTAAAAAGGCACCACGTGGCAAAGGTCGTAAGTAAGGAGAACTGCTAAATGTTGCAACCAAAACGTACAAAATTCCGTAAAGTCCACAAAGGACGTAACCGTGGTTTAGCAGGTGGTACTGAAGTAAGTTTCGGTACATTCGGCTTAAAAGCGGTGGGTCGTGGTCGTTTAACAGCACGTCAAATCGAAGCAGCACGTCGTGCCATGACTCGTGCGGTTAAACGTCAAGGTAAAATCTGGATTCGTGTATTCCCAGACAAACCAATTACTGAAAAACCATTAGAAGTTCGTATGGGTAAAGGTAAAGGTAACGTGGAATACTGGGTAGCTCTTATCCAACCAGGTAAAGTACTTTATGAAATGGACGGAGTTTCCGAAGAAATCGCTCGTAATGCTTTCGCATTAGCAGCGGCGAAACTTCCAATTAAAACAACGTTCGTAATTAAGACGGTGATGTAATGAAAGCTCAAGAACTAAGAAACAAAAACGTTGAAGAGCTGAATGCTGAGTTAGTGAACCTTTTAGGTGAACAATTCAAATTGCGTATGCAAGCAGCCACCGGTCAGCTTCAACAAACCCATCAGTTAAAACAAGTGCGTCGTAGTATTGCACAAATTAAAACTGTGTTAACCGAAAAGGCGGGTGAGTAATGACTGATAAAATTCGTACAGTTCAAGGTCGTGTAATCAGCGATAAAATGGATAAATCTTTCACTATCGCCATTGAGCGTAAAGTGAAACACCCACTATTGGGTAAATTTATCCGCCGCACTACTAAATTACACGTTCACGATGAAAATAACGAAGCAAGAATTGGTGATGTAGTAGAGATCAAAGAATCTCGTCCTATCTCAAAAACCAAATCTTGGACATTGGTTCGTGTCGTTGAAAAAGCAGTGATTGCTTAATCTTCGATCATAAATAGAAAAAGCCTAGCACGATTGTGTTGGGCTTTTTTGTCTTAAGGCGTGATAAAAGAGATGAAAATGAAAGGTACTATCGGTCCTCACGAAGGCAAAGAATTTGAGTTAATGCGAAATGGTCAGAAAAATATCGCCCTTTTTTATAGTGATTATGAATTTCCTGAGAGTTTTATTCCTTATATTAAATCAGGTACATTTCGACTAAAAGAAGTTTTTATTTCATCTTCGCCTAAATGTGATTTAACCGCTCAAATTGTTTATAAGCCAGAAGCGGAGAAAGAGGCGGATTTATTAGCTGAATTGATTAAAATTCTAAAATTTATTCCCGAAAACGAAAAGAAGATCGGTTTACTGTTAGGCTATTCGGAAGAAGATGTTGATTTTTATGTATCAAGATCCTTAAGTAGAATGAAAAAATAGCTATTTTTTACCGCACTTATTTTTTAGGAACACGCTCTAGTATTGAGGGTGAAGTTGTTTAATCCGTTTAATGATAATTAGTTCAGAAATCCCAGCAATTGCTGGGATTTTCTGTTAGAAAATTTATGATTTTTTACCCACAATTCCCAAAGGAATTACTCGTGACTTTGCTCCCGTTGCTCCGCAACGTTGAAATTCCTTCGAAATTTTTCACCGCAGTTTTACAACCCTGGTGCTTTCCAAAGGGAAGTTACTACCCCATTATCCACCAATTTCAACTGTGCCGAGTAGGCATTCTCCCATTTAGCTTTATGAGCTTGATAAAGCTGGTGATTTTCAAGGTTGGGTTGATGCGTGCGTTCAAATTTCACCAGTTTTTTGCCTGCCTCGGAAAGGGAGGAATAAAGCCCCACTCCCACCCCTGCGGCAATGGCACAACCTAATGCGGTGGCTTCTTTGACTACAGGGATTTTCACGGTTAAGCCCGTCACATCGGCTAAAATTTGACTCCATAACCGCCCTTTTGAGCCACCGCCTGCGAAGACGATTTCGCTTAAATTTACCCCTGAAAATTGTTTGACTTGATCGAGATTGCAAGAAGACACAATGGCGGCGTTTTCTTCTAATGCCCGAAACAAGGTGGCTTTGTTGCATTTTTGCGCGTCAATGGACAAATTAATAAAAGAGGGGGCGGCGTGATACCAAGATTTAAAGTGCATGGCATCGGAGAAAATCGGGATCACATCATTTGCTCCCACGGGAACGTTTTCTGCCATTTGTTCAAGTAAGGTATAAGTATCAATGCCAAGACGTTTTGCCAAGATTTTTTCTTCTTCACAAAAGGCATCACGAAACCATCGCATGGTTAAGCCTGTGTAAAAACTAATGGATTCCGCTTGCACCATGGGTGAAATCACATGCGGATTGATTCGCACATTCATTTGTGGATCGGTGACAGGCTCTGGAAGATTCACCACTTGTTGCCAGAATGTGCCGCCAATAATCGCTGCTTGTGAGGCTTCAGTAATGCCTAAACCAATACAACCCAGTTGCACATCGCCACCGCCCACAATCACAGGCGTACCCGCTTTTAATCCCGTTTGTTGAGCAATGTCGGCTTGCACATAGCCCAACAGTTCGCCCGTTTCTTTCACCGGCGTGAGAATATCGGAATGTAATCCTGCCATCTCTAATAATTCAGGTTGCCATTGGCGACTGTGTAAATTGAGCATGCCCGTGGTGCCAGCGTTGGACGGTTCAACGGCTAATTCGCCACTTAACATAAACCCGAGCCAGTCGCTAATCATCGAAATGGCTTTGGTTTGGCGATAAATATCACTGCGATGATGAGCCAGCCAAAGTAGCCGTGGAATGGCACTTAGTGCCAAAGTTTGCCCTGACACCGCATAAACTTGCTGTTCAAATTGATGATCATTTAAGGTTTTGAGTTCATTCACTTCTTCGCTGGCTCTGGCATCCACATTGCCACAAGCCCAAATGGGGTTTTTCGCCTGATCATACAGCACAATCCCTTCTCGCATGGAACAAGTGGAAATGGCGGCAATCTGTTCCGCTAGGATTTGCGATTGTGCAAGTGCACCACGGATACAATCGCAGGTCAATTGCCAGTTATGCTGGAGATCAAATTCCATTGAACCTGGAATATTCGGGTCGGATAAATGCGTCCATTCTTGTTGTGAGCTGACAATTTGATTGCCGTTGAGATCAAAAATCACCGCACGCACGCTGCCCGTTCCTGCATCGAGAGCCATTAAATAAGCCGTTGAATTTTCCATATTGTTCTCCTTGTGAGAGAAAATTACGCCCTAAACCAACTGTGCCAACATCAGACGAGCGGTTCTTTCCTCTGTGACTAATGAATTAATGTATTTTCCTTGTAACGCACTTAAAATCGCTTCCACTTTATTCTCGCCCCCAGCAATGCCAATTACATGGGGGATTTTGGTTAAATCCGACAACGGAAGACTAATGAGTTCATCGTGTAAAGGCATATTTGGCAACAATGTGCCGTCTTTTTGCATAAAATAACCCAAAATATCGCCCACCGCCCCTTGCTGGCGGATTTCTTGTTGTTTTTGTTCACTAATATAACCCGTGCGTAACAGCGTGGCTTGTCCTTTTTGCAAGGTTGCCCCAATGCCCACAATGGCGACATCTGCCCCTGTAGCCGCCAGCATAATATCTTTAATACAGGATTCTCGTTTAAACAGTTTCGCCGCTTCAACCGATGACGCTCGCAACGGAGCGGGAATCATGCTCACGGAACAAGATCCGTCTAACTGCCCGATGCCTTTCATATAAGGCCCAACACCGCCTGATAAAGTGATTAATTTAATGTTATTGTTGGTGATAAACTCATTGCTGAATTTAATGGTTTGCATAATGGTTTCACCAAAACCAATGGCGAGTAATTGTTGCGGTTTCAACAGGGAAGCCAATAACTGTGCAGCCCCATTGCCAAGGCGTTCATTGACATCGTGGCTTTCCAAGGCTGGCAACACCCGAATATGCTTTAATTGAAAATGATGTTGCAGGGCTTCTTCTAATTCAAAACAACCCGTAAAGGCGGAGTGAATTTCCACTTTAATAATGCCCATTTGTCGTCCTTTTTCCAATAAGCGAGAGACTTTTAAACGGGGAATATTCAAGCGTTCGCCAATGTCATTTTGGGTTAAGTTGTCGTGGTAATAAAACCAAGCAATGCGAGCTAACAGCTCTTCTTCACTCATGGCTTGAGCTTGAATTTCTAAATCGATATCGTTCATTCTGCTTTCCTTTTATAATATGGCTATATTATTCATCTGTTTTTCAAAATAATCAAATGTTCATTTAAGATTTTCTTAAAATTGTGATCTCGATCACAAATTTGAGAAAAATCGGCAGTAAATTTTCAAAATTGTGAACTAGATCACACTTTTTTATTTATGAATCCTATACAATGCAAATCAAATGATATTTTATAAATACATTTGATCACTCTTTCCAAGGAGCGTTATGATGACAGAACAATATGATCAATCCAACTGTTTACTGGCGGTACATCAAGTCAGCAAGTCTTTCTCAGGCGTCAGCGTGTTAAAGGGCATTGATTTTTCTTTATACGCTGGTGAAGTCCACGCCTTATTAGGTGGAAATGGAGCAGGTAAATCGACATTGATGAAAATCATTGCAGGTATAGAAAATCCTGATACAGGTAGGATAGAAATCAAGGGGCAACCTTATAGCAAATTATCCCCGACCAGAGCTCATCAGTTAGGGATTTATCTGGTGCCACAAGAACCCTTGCTTTTTCCGAGTTTAACGGTCAAGGAGAACATTCTATTTGGCTTGGCGAAAACGCAAAATTTAAATGAAAAATTGACCGCACTTTTACAGGAATTGAACTCGCATTTAAACCTTGAAATGCAAGCAGGTCTGCTGGATGTCGCCGATCAGCAACTGATTGAAATTATGCGTGGGCTAATGCGTGATGCCCAGATTTTGATTTTAGATGAACCGACCGCTTCCCTTACGCCAGCAGAAACGGAAAACCTGTTTCATAAAATTCATTCGCTGTTAGAAAAAGGCGTGGGCATTGTGTTTATTTCCCATAAATTGCCCGAAGTGTGGCAAATCGCCCATCGAGTGAGTGTGATGCGAGATGGTTATATTGCCTTAACGGGGCAAACCCAAGCCTTAAATAAAGATGAAGTGATCACAGCGATTACGCCAAAGGCTAAAGAAACAGTGATGTCGGAGTCGCAAAAACTATGGCTGGAATTACCAGGTCATCATCGTATTAAAGATAGCACCAAACCGATTTTACAAGTGAAAAATCTCAAGGGCGAAGGTTTTAAGAATATTTCTTTTGAGTTGTACCCTGGGGAGATTTTAGGGCTGGCTGGTGTGGTGGGAGCTGGTCGCACGGAACTTGCTGAAACCCTATATGGCTTACGCCAAGAAAAGTGCGGTGAAATTCTCTTTAATTCTGAAGAAATGAACAACACCACCATTCAACAACGGCTACAAGCAGGCATTGTGTATTTGCCCGAAGACAGACAAGCCTCGGGGTTGTATTTGGATTCGCCATTGACGTGGAACAGTTGTGCATTCACTTATCATCAAGGTGATTTTTGGATTAATGCCGCCAAAGAAAGTGCCATTTTGGAACGTTATCATCGAGCCATTGGGATTAAATTTAGTGATGAAAATCAACCAGCTCGCACGCTGTCTGGCGGTAATCAACAAAAAGTGTTAATTGCCAAATGTTTGGATGCGGATCCTGCCTTGTTAATTGTGGACGAACCCACAAGGGGCGTGGATGTGGGGGCGAGAGCGGATATTTATCAATTGATTCGTGGCATCGCCAAACAAAATGTGGCGATTCTGTTTATTTCCTCGGATTTGGAAGAAATTGAGAAGATGTCGGATCGGGTGTTGGTGATGCACGATGGGGAATTGAGTCAGCCTTTAATGGGGGCGGATATTAATCAGAAAAACATTATGCACAAAGCGTTCAACGGTGATGAATAAAGGAGTGAATGATGTGGAAATTTATTCAAAATAATCGTGAATTAACCATTTTATCCGCTATTGCCTTGCTGTTTTTGGTACTGGCATTTGGCGATGGGCAATTTCATTGGCAAACGCTCACGATGATTTTTAGTTCGGCACAAATTGTGATTTTACTGGCGATGGGGGCAACCTTTGTCATTTTAACTCGCAATATTGATGTGTCGGTGGGATCAACAATGGGCTTATGTGCCGTGGTGGTGGGGACGTTGCTTAACGCAGGTTTTGCGTTGTCTACAGCGGTGCTGCTTACCGTGATGTTAGGCTTTTTCGCTGGCTTATTTAATGGCGTGCTGGTGTCGTTATTACGAATCCCAGCCATTGTCGCCACCTTAGGCACATTGGGCTTATACAAAGGCATTATGTTGCTCATCACAGGCGGTAAATGGATTGAGGGCTTACCACAATCCCTGAAAACTTTATCTGAACCGATTTTTGCTGGGATCTCACCGATTGGTTGGCTGATTATGGCATTCATTGGCTTGACTTACCTATTATTAGCCAAATCAGCCTTTGGTCGCCATTTTTATGCGGTGGGCGATAACTTACAAGGGGCATTGCAACTGGGAGTGAAAATTAATCAAGTGCGATTATTGGCTTTTGCCCTTAACGGCACAATGGCCGCACTCGCAGGGATTGTATTTGCCTCCCAAATTGGCTTTGTACCTAATTCCACTGGGGCAGGATTAGAAATGAAAGCCATTGCCGCTTGTGTTCTTGGGGGGATTAGCTTACTTGGCGGCTCAGGTAATGTGATCGGGGCAGTACTCGGGGCGTATTTCTTGATTCAAGTTGACAGTATTTTAGTGTTGCTCAAAGTGCCAGCCTATTGGAATAACTTTGTAGCTGGCTTGGTGTTGTTGCTGGTATTGATTTTCGATGGACGCTTGCGAGTGATGATTGCGAAAAATATCACGCAACAGCGTTATGCCCGTTTTCTAAAAGATGATGAAAAAGCCTAGGGGGAAAAGATGATTTTCAAAAAATATGGTTGGGAAAGTGCCTTATTGATTTTGCTGGTCGTAGAAATTTTGGGATTTGGTCTTGTCAATCCACGAATGTTGGAACTCAATGTATTACTTTATAGTACCAGTGATTTTATCTATATCGGTATGCTCGCTTTGCCACTCACTTTGATTATTGTGAGCGGTGGAATGGATATTTCCTTTGGTTCCACCGTGGGACTTTGTGCCATTGTATTAGGCTTGCTTTTTAAAGCAGGGATGCCGTTGCCGTTGGCAATCACGCTGACCTTTGTGGTGGGAGGACTTTGTGGCTTGCTCAATGCGTTGTTAGTGATTTATACCAAAGTCAATCCCTTAGTCATTACCTTAGGCACGATGTATTTATATGGCGGCGGTGCGTTATTACTGTCAGGATTTGCAGGGGCAACAGGTTATGAAGGCATTGGCGGATTTCCTGATAGCCTATTGGATTTTGCTAATCAAACGTTGTTCTCCATTCCAACCCCGATGATTTATTTTGCCCTAATGACCTTGGTATTTTGGTTATTAATGCACAAAACCACCACAGGTCGCAGTATTTTCTTTATTGGACAAAGTGAACGCACTTCACGTTATAGTGCCGTGCCAATCAACAGAACTCTATTTATTATCTATGCGTTAATCGGTTTCGTAGCCGCCTTTGTTGCCGTCTTACTGGTGTCTTATTTTGGCTCCGCTCGTTCTGATCTCGGCAGTTCTTTGTTAATGCCTGTGTTGACTGCCGTGGTATTAGGTGGAGCGAATATTTATGGTGGTGCAGGTTCGATTATTGGTACGGCAATCGCCGCCTTGCTCATTGGATATTTGCAACAGGGGTTACAAATGGTGGGGATTGCTAATGAAATTTCCAGTGCGTTATCAGGTGCATTGCTGATCATTGTGTTAATCGGTAAATCGCTCAGTCAATATTCTGGACAGATTCGCCATTGGTTAAAACAGCAATGGTTAAAAAATTAAAATCAACATACTGGCTGTTTGGTGTGTTTCCTTCAAAAACTCAACTAAGGAGTATTATTATGAAAAATGTAATTAAAACAACCGCACTTGCGGTGGCATTGGGCTTATCTTCCATCAGTGCAGCACAAGCGACAGATCGTATCGCCTTTATTCCTAAACTGGTGGGCGTAGGCTACTTTACCAGCGGTGGACAAGGTGCGGTAGAAATGGGGAAAACCTTAGGTGTTGACGTAACCTATGACGGTCCAACTGAACCGAGTGTTTCCAATCAAGTACAATTAATTAATAACTTCGTCAATCAAGGTTATAACGCCATTGTCGTCGCGGCGGTTTCGCCAGATGGCTTATGCTCTACCTTACAACGTGCAATGAAACGGGGCGTGAAAATCTTGACGTGGGATTCTGATACCAAACCTGAATGTCGTAGCCATTACATCGATCAAGGCACACCAGATCAGCTTGGAGCAATGCTAGTGGATATGGCAGCGAATCAAATCAGCAAACCGAAAGCCAAAGTCGCCTTTTTCTATTCTAGTCCAACCGTGACCGACCAAAATCAATGGGTCAATGTGGCAAAACAGAAAATTGCTAAAGATCATCCTGAATGGGAAATTGTGACTACCCAATTTGGTTATAACGATGCGATTAAATCGTTGCAAACCGCCGAAGGTATTTTGAAAGCCTATCCCGATTTAGATGCAATTATCGCCCCTGATGCCAATGCGTTACCAGCCGCCGCACAAGCCGCCGAAAATTTGAAAGTGAACGGTGTGACCATTGTCGGCTTTAGCACACCGAATGTGATGCGACCTTATGTCAAACGTGGCACCGTGAAACAATTCGGTTTATGGGATGTAACGCAACAAGGCAAAATTTCGGTTGCCGTAGCAAGCGAATTATTGAAAGGGAAAACCTTAAATGTTGGGGATAAATTGGATGTTCAAGGCGTAGGAGCGGTAGAAGTTTCACCGAATAAAGTGCAAGGCTACGACTATGAAGCCAAAGGCAATGGCATCGTGTTGTTACCTGAACGTGTGGTATTCACCGCCGATAATATTGATCAATATAATTTCTAATAGGAGTACAATATGGCAGATTTAGATGATATTCGAGATGGCAAAGATTTTGGCATTGGCAAGCCACAACAAAATCACGCTTTTTATTTAAAAGGCAGTGGGGCGTTAGATTGGGGAATGCAATCCCGTCTTGCCAATATCTTTAATCCCAAAACAGGCAAAACCATTATGCTTGCCTTTGATCACGGCTATTTCCAAGGGCCAACCACAGGGCTTGAGCGAATTGATTTACATATTGCACCGCTTTTTGAATATACCGATGTGTTAATGTGTACCCGTGGGATTTTGCGTTCAGTCGTGCCACCTGCTACCAATAAACCGGTGGTATTGCGAGCATCAGGGGCAAATTCTATTTTGACCGAATTGTCCAACGAAGCGGTGGCGGTCAGCATAGAAGATGCCTTGCGTCTCAATGTGAATGCCGTGGCGGCTCAAGTTTATATCGGCTCGGAACACGAACATCAATCCATTAAAAATATCATTCAATTAGTGGATCAGGGTATGCGTTATGGTATGCCCGTGATGGCAGTGACAGGCGTGGGCAAGGATATGCAACGGGATCAACGCTATTTTTCCTTAGCCACTCGCATTGCCGCCGAAATGGGTGCTAGCATTATCAAAACCTATTATGTAGAACAGGGTTTTGAGCGAATTACCGCAGGTTGCTCTGTGCCGATTGTGATTGCTGGCGGTAAAAAATTGCCTGAGCAAGATGCCTTGGAAATGTGCTATCAAGCCATTGACCAAGGGGCATCGGGTGTGGATATGGGACGCAATATCTTCCAATCCGAAGCTCCGATTGCTATGTTAAAAGCCGTACACGCCGTGGTTCATCAAGGCGAGAACGCTCAACAGGCGTACCAACTTTATTTAGATGAAAAAAATCGTTAAAAATTTACCGCACTTTTTGGCGGAAAATCAACAAAAAGTGCGGTGTTCTTCAAGAGAATTTTAAGGAGAATATTATGTTTGCCATGCTCGTTGAAATTAATATTAAAGCAGGAAAAGAGCAGGAATTCTTGCAAGTTTTCCAACGTAACCACTTAGGCACTCGTCAAGAACCCAGGCAATTTACGTTTTGATGTGCTACAAGATCCCGACATTAGCACGAGATTTTATGCCTATGAAGTCTACAAAGACGAAGCTGCATTGGATGCCCACCGCCAAACGGCACATTATCATCGTTGTGTGGCGGAACTTGAGCCGTTAATGACGCAACCTCGCCAAAAGAAACTGTTTAAGTGGATTTATCCAGAGATCATCAGCGATGAATAGACAACAACGTATTCAAGCGTTAAAACAACAGAAAGTGAGCGTGGGAATTTTGTCATCGGATTGGATGAAATTCCCCGAAACCTTAGCCACTTTAGTAGGTCATCATATTTGTTTATTGCATTTTGATATTGCTGATGGTAATTGGTCACCACTTTTTACCGTTGGTACAATGGCATTAAAACCCTTTGGTGAGCCATTTCTAAAAGATGTGCATTTGATGGTGAAAGATCCCAGTACATTGGTACAAGAATGTGTTGCTCTTGGAGCAGATATTATTACGTTACAACTGGAAAGCAAGCTGTCATTGCTAGAAACGGCTCAATGGATTCATTCACAAACGGAATCCGTTGTGGGCATTAGCCTTTGCCCTGATACGCCATTGGAGCAACTCTCTGACTATCTGCAATGGGTCGATTTGGTTCAACTGTTAACGCTTGATCCAAGAACAGGCGTTAAAATGAATCCATCGCAACTGTTTGAGCGTATCCAGCAATTGCATCTATTACTTGATAAACATCATCAATCTAAGCTCATTGCGATTGATGGCTCAATGACGTTGGAGCTGGCGACACAATTGCAAGATTATGATATTGATTGGGTGGTGTCGGGGAGTGCATTTTTTAAGTCCAATGATCTTGATATGACGTTAAAGCAATGGGGGTTAAAATAGAAAAATTAAAGTCAAAATCTCTTATTTTTTAACCGCACTTTTTATTACTTAAAACAAAGTGCGGTTTATTTCTACAAAGTTTCTGATAGCGAATATTTCCTTGAAAATCCAGTTGATTTTATCTTGTCTTTTTGATAAACTCACCGACCTACTTATCCTAAGGTAAGTAGGTTCGTCCCGCAAGGGTGTTTTTTAACTTAAACGGAGCACTAATATGATCCAGACACAGACTATGCTAGACGTTGCTGATAACTCAGGCGCTCGTAGCGTAATGTGTATCAAGGTTCTAGGTGGATCGCACCGTCGTTATGCTGCTATTGGTGATATCATCAAAATTACTGTGAAAGAAGCAATTCCTCGTGGTAAAGTGAAAAAAGGTGATGTGTTAAAAGCAGTTGTCGTGCGCACTAGAAAGGGTGTTCGTCGCCCAGACGGATCAGTCATTCGTTTCGATGGTAACGCTTGTGTCATTTTAAATAATAACACGGAGCAACCTATCGGTACCCGTATTTTTGGACCTGTGACGCGTGAACTTCGCTCTGAGAAGTTTATGAAGATCATTTCTTTAGCACCAGAAGTACTATAAGGGAGAGATAAGAAATGGCTGCAAAAATTCGTCAAAATGATGAAGTAATCGTTCTTGCCGGTAAAGATAAAGGCAAACGTGGAAAGGTAACTCAAGTGTTACCAAACGGTAAAGTTCTTGTTGAAGGTATTAAAATCATTACTAAACATGAAAAACCTGTACCTGCTTTAGGCAAAGAGGGTGGTTTAGTGAAGAAAGAAGCGCCAATTGATGCGTCAAATGTAGCGATCTTCAATCCAACAACTAACAAAGCTGACCGTGTAGGTTTTAGAATTGAAGATGGCAAAAAAGTCCGTTTCTTCAAATCTAATAATGAAATTATTTAACAAACTGGAGTAATGCGATGGCGAAACTGCATGATTATTACAGAGATCAAGTAGTGAATGAATTGAAAAATAAATTCAACTACGCATCTGTCATGCAAGTCCCACGAATCGAAAAGATTACCCTGAATATGGGTGTGGGTGAAGCATTGACCGATAAAAAATTGCTAGATAACGCAGTAGCGGATTTAGCAGCGATTAGCGGTCAGAAACCTTTAGTAACAAAAGCACGCAAATCTGTTGCTGGCTTTAAAATCCGTCAGGGATATCCAATCGGTTGTAAAGTAACACTACGTGGTGAACGTATGTGGGAGTTCTTTGAACGTTTAATTACAATTGCTGTTCCACGTATTCGTGACTTCCGCGGTTTAAGTGCGAAATCATTTGATGGTCGTGGTAATTACAGTATGGGTGTGCGTGAGCAAATCATCTTCCCTGAAATCGACTATGATAAAGTTGATCGTGTTCGTGGTTTAGATATTACTATTACCACAACAGCGAAGAATGATGAAGAAGGCCAAGCACTACTTGCTGCCTTTAATTTCCCATTCCGTAAATAAGGCAGGTTATCAATGGCTAAACAATCAATGAAAGCACGCGATGTAAAACGCGTTAAATTGGCTGAGAAGTTCTACGCTCAACGTGTAGAGTTGAAAAAAATCATTTCTGACGTAAATTCTTCTGATGAAGATCGTTGGAGTGCGGTGTTAAAGTTACAAACTTTACCGCGTGATTCAAGCCCAAGTCGCCAACGTAACCGTTGTCGCCAAACTGGTCGTCCTCACGGCGTATTAAGTAAGTTTGGTTTGAGCCGTATTAAGGTCCGTGAAGCAGCCATGCGTGGTGAGATCCCAGGTCTTAAGAAAGCAAGTTGGTAATATCCACTTTATTTTGGAATCGGAGTAAAAGCAAATGAGTATGCAAGATCCAATCGCAGATATGTTGACCCGCATTCGTAACGGTCAAGCTGCGAACAAAGTTGCGATCAGTATGCCTTCATCCAAGCTAAAAGTGGCAATTGCCAATGTATTAGCGGAAGAAGGTTACATTGAAAGCGTAAACGTTTTAGAAGGTGTAAAACCTGAATTGGAAATTACGTTAAAATATTTCCAAGGTAAACCAGTTGTAGAAAGTATTCAACGTGTAAGCCGTCCTGGTCTTCGTATTTACAAACGTAAAGACGAGTTACCAAAAGTAATGGGTGGTTTAGGTGTTGCTGTGGTTTCTACATCTAAAGGTGTGATGACTGATCGTGCGGCTCGTCAAGCGGGCTTAGGCGGCGAAATCATCTGTTATGTAGCTTAATGGAGAGGTAGGAAAAATGTCTCGTGTTGCAAAAGCACCTGTAACTGTTCCTGCCGGTGTTGAGGTAAAACTTAACGGCCAGCTATTAACAGTGAAAGGTAAGAATGGCGAGTTAACTCGTACCATTCATAACTCAGTTGAAGTTAAACAAGATAATGGTGCATTAACTTTCGCACCACGTGATGGTAGTGTGGGTGCGAATGCACAAGCAGGTACTGCACGTGCGTTAGTCAATGCAATGGTTATTGGTGTTACCGAAGGTTTCACAAGAAAATTACAACTCGTCGGTGTGGGTTATAGAGCACAAGTAAAAGGCAACGTTGTTGGCTTGAGCTTAGGTTTTTCACATCCTGTCGAGCACACTTTACCAGCAGGTATTACTGCAGAATGTCCATCTCAAACCGAAATCGTGTTGAAAGGTGCTGACAAACAATTAATCGGTCAAGTGGCAGCAGATATTCGTGCATACCGTAAACCTGAACCTTATAAAGGTAAAGGGGTTCGTTATTCAGACGAAGTTGTACGTACTAAAGAAGCTAAGAAAAAATAATTAAGGTAACACTATGGATAAGAAATCAGCTCGTGTCCGTCGTGCAGCTCGTGCTCGTTATATGATGAAAGAGCAAGGTGTCACTCGTTTAGTGGTTCACCGTACTCCACGTCATATCTATGCACAAGTAATTGCACCGAATGGTTCAGAAGTGCTTGCCGCTGCTTCAACAGTAGAAAAAGCAATTAGTGAGCAAGTAAAATATACCGGTAACAAAGATGCCGCTGCAGTAGTGGGTAAAGCTGTTGCTGAACGTGCATTAGCGAAAGGCGTGAAAGAAGTGGCTTTCGACCGTTCCGGTTTTAAGTATCATGGTCGTGTCCAATCTTTAGCGGACGCTGCTCGTGAAGCTGGTCTACAGTTCTAATAGAGGAAATTGAGATGTCAAACATCGAAAAACAAGCTGGTGAACTGCAAGAGAAGCTAATCGCGGTAAACCGTGTATCAAAAACCGTAAAAGGTGGTCGTATTATGAGCTTTACTGCGTTAACCGTAGTAGGTGATGGTAACGGTCGTATCGGTTTTGGTTATGGTAAAGCACGCGAAGTTCCAGCAGCGATCCAAAAAGCAATGGAAAAAGCACGTCGTAACATGATCAACGTCGCTTTAAATGAAGGTACATTACAACATCCTGTTAAAGGTGTTCATACGGGTTCTCGTGTATTTATGCAACCAGCTAGCGAAGGTACAGGTATCATCGCGGGCGGTGCAATGCGTGCCGTATTAGAAGTGGCAGGTGTACGTAACGTTTTATCTAAAGCATACGGTTCAACTAACCCAATTAACGTTGTTCGAGCAACAATTGATGCTCTTGCAAATATGAAATCACCAGAAATGGTTGCCGCTAAACGTGGTAAAACCGTTGATGAAATCTTGGGGTAATGAATTATGGCTAAAACTATTAAAGTAACTCAAACTCGTAGCTCAATTGCTCGTTTACCGAAGCATAAAGCCACATTGAAAGGTTTAGGTCTTCGCCATATTCGTCATACCGTTGAGTTGGAAGATACTCCATCTGTACGTGGTATGATTAACCAAGTTTCATATATGGTTAAAGTGGAGGAGTAAGAGAATGCGTTTAAATACTCTATCTCCGGCTGAAGGTGCTAAGCACAGTGCTAAGCGTTTAGGTCGTGGTATTGGTTCAGGTCTAGGCAAGACGGGTGGACGTGGTCATAAAGGTCAAAAATCTCGTACTGGCGGCGGTGTTCGTCGTGGTTTCGAGGGTGGTCAAATGCCTTTATATCGTCGTTTACCGAAATTTGGTTTTACATCAATGAAAGCAGCGGTCACCGCTGAAATTCGTTTGAATGATTTAACTAAAGTCGAAGACAATGTTGTCACGTTAGATTCACTTAAAGCAGCGAACTTAATCACCAAAGATATTCAATTTGTTAAAATCATTTTAGCAGGTGAAGTGAAAGGTGCCGTCACAGTTCGTGGTTTACGTGTAACTAAAGGTGCTAAAGCAGCGATTGAAGCTGCTGGTGGATCAATCGAGGAATAATTAACAGATGGCTAAGCAACCAGGTTATCAAAGTAGAAGTACTCAAAGCGGTAAAGGTGAACTTAAAAGTAGATTGCTTTTTGTATTAGGTGCACTAATCGTTTTCCGTATTGGTTCTTTCATTCCGGTTCCTGGTATTGATGCAGCCGTATTAGCTCAGTTAATTGAACAACAAAAAGGCACCATCATTGAGATGTTTAACATGTTCTCTGGTGGTGCATTAAGCCGTGCGTCAATTTTTGCGTTAGGTATTATGCCGTATATTTCGGCCTCTATTATCATTCAATTATTGACCACGGTTTATCCTGCATTAAACGAATTAAAGAAAGAAGGTGAATCTGGTCGCCGTAAAATGAGTAAGTACACACGTTATGCAACGTTAGGACTTGCCACATTACAAGCGATTGGGATTTCAACCGGTTTACCAAGTATGTTACCAGGCCTTGTTCCTAACTTAGGTTTTGGTTTCTATTTCACCGCAGTCATTAGCCTTGTCACAGGAACCATGTTCTTAATGTGGTTAGGTGAACAAATTACAGAACGTGGAATTGGTAATGGTATTTCATTAATTATCTTTGCAGGTATCGTTGCGGGTCTTCCAGCAGCGATTGGTCAAACCATTGAGCAGGCTCGTCAAGGGCAGATGCATCCGTTAGTTCTTTTATTGATTGCCGTCATTGTATTTGCAGTCACTTATTTCGTTGTGTTCGTTGAACGAGGACAACGTCGAGTGAAAGTAGAATATGCTAAACGTCAGCAAGGTCGTCAAATATTAGGTGGGGGTTCATCCCATTTACCGTTAAAAGTCAATATGGCCGGTGTTATTCCAGCTATCTTTGCCTCCAGTATTATTTTGTTCCCAGCAACAATTACATCTTGGTTTGGTGAGGGTTCTAGCTTGGAATGGTTAACGAATTTATCGTTAATGTTACAACCAGGTCAGCCGATTTATTTGATCGTCTATGCGGCAGCAATTATGTTCTTTAGCTTTTTCTATGCTGCAATGCAATTTAATCCTCGTGATACAGCCGATAATTTGAAAAAATCTGGAGCATTCATCCCAGGAATTAGACCAGGTGAACAGACATCTCGTTATATAGATAAAATTATGACTCGTCTCACATTAGTGGGTGGTCTTTATATTGTCTTCGTATGTTTAGTTCCTTACATTATGATGTCAGCTTGGAACGTCCAATTCTATTTTGGTGGGACATCCTTGTTAATCGTTGTAGTGGTAATTATGGATTTCATCGTGCAGATTCAAAGTCATTTAATGTCAACCAAATATGAATCTGCGTTGAAAAAGGCAAACCTTAAAGGTTTTGGACAATAAGTTGTCCATTTTATAAAGAAAGGATAAGCAATGAAAGTTCGTGCTTCCGTAAAGAGAATTTGTCGTAACTGTAAAATTGTGAAACGTGAAGGTGTAGTACGTGTATTATGTACTGACCCTAAACATAAACAACGTCAAGGTTAATTGATAAATTTTTCTTGCAAAGAACCAGTTGAGCAGTTATACTGCTCAGCTCATTTATGTCCTTGGTATATTGTTTGAGTATCCTGAAACGGGCTTTTCAAGATCAATATACCAATTAGTTAAAAAAATAGGAGTGCATAGTGGCCCGTATTGCAGGCATTAACATTCCTGATCATAAACATACTGTAATCGCTTTAACAGCAATTTATGGTATCGGTAAAACCCGCGCACAAGCTATTTGTGCTGCAACAGGTATTGCTGAAAGCGTTAAGATCAGAGAATTGTCTGAAGAGCAGATTGATAAACTGCGTGACGAAGTTGGTAAATTTACCGTTGAAGGTGACTTACGCCGTGAAGTAACACTTAACATCAAACGTCTATTAGACTTAGGTTGTTATCGTGGTTTACGCCACCGTCGTAGTTTACCGGTACGTGGTCAACGTACTAAAACTAATGCGCGTACCCGTAAGGGTCCACGTAAGCCGATCAAAAAATAAGTCGGGGTAAAGATTAATGGCTAAAACACCAGTTCGTGCACGTAAACGTGTAAAAAAACAAGTTGTAGATGGCGTAGCTCACATTCACGCATCTTTCAATAACACAATCGTAACTATTACTGACCGTCAAGGTAACGCTCTTGCATGGGCAACCGCAGGTGGTTCAGGTTTCCGTGGTTCTCGTAAATCAACTCCGTTTGCTGCGCAAGTCGCTGCTGAACGTTGTGCTGAAGTCGTCAAAGAATTTGGCTTAAAGAACTTGGAAGTTATGGTTAAAGGTCCGGGTCCAGGTCGTGAATCAACAATCCGTGCATTAAATGCAGCAGGATTTAAAATCACGAACATTACAGATGTGACTCCGATTCCTCATAACGGTTGTCGTCCACCGAAAAAACGTCGTGTTTAATCTGACGTTAGGATAATTGGAGAAAGAAAATGGCAAGATATTTGGGTCCAAAACTCAAGCTAAGCCGTCGTGAAGGCACTGATTTATTTCTTAAATCAGGCGTGCGTGCTATCGATTCTAAATGTAAAATTGATACAGCACCTGGTCAACACGGTGCTCGCAAACCACGTTTATCTGACTATGGTAGTCAGTTACGTGAAAAACAAAAAGTTCGCCGTATCTACGGTATTTTAGAACGTCAATTCCGTAATTACTATAAAGAAGCGAACCGCTTAAAAGGTAATACAGGTGAAAACCTCTTAGTATTATTAGAAGGTCGCTTGGATAACGTTGTTTATCGTATGGGATTTGCTGCCACTCGTGCAGAAGCTCGCCAATTAGTGAGCCACAAAGCGATTGTAGTAAATGGTCGTGTTGTAAACATTCCATCTTTCCAAGTTTCCGTTGATGATGTGATTGCTGTGCGTGAGAAATCTAAAAAGCAAGCTCGTATCAAAGCATCATTGGAATTGGCAGAACAAAAAGAAAAACCAACATGGTTAGAAGTTGATTCTGCAAAAATGGAAGGTGTGTTCAAACGTGTTCCTGAACGTTCTGATTTATCAGCAGACATTAACGAACATCTGATCGTTGAGCTTTACTCTAAATAATAGTTAAGCTTACAAGCAAAGAGAGGATAAAATGCAGGGTTCTGTTACAGAATTTTTAAAGCCACACTTAGTGGATATTGAGCAAATTAGCTCAACACACGCTAAAGTGATCTTAGAACCGTTAGAGCGTGGTTTCGGCCATACTCTAGGTAATGCATTGCGTCGTATTCTTTTATCTTCAATGCCAGGTTGTGCTGTCACTGAAGTAGAAATTGAAGGCGTATTGCATGAGTACAGTAGTAAAGAAGGGGTTCAGGAAGATATTCTTGAAGTACTTCTAAACTTAAAAGGCCTAGCGGTTACAGTTCAGAATAAAGATGATGTATTTCTGACACTAAACAAATCTGGAATTGGCCCTGTTGTTGCAGCTGACATCACCCACGATGGTGATGTAGAAATCGTAAATCCTGAACATGTAATTTGTCATTTAACTGATGAAAATGCGTCTGTTAATATGCGTATTCGTGTACAACGTGGTCGAGGCTATGTGCCTGCTTCCGCTCGTGTACATGCTCAGGATGAAGAACGTCCAATTGGTCGTCTGTTAGTAGATGCTTGTTATAGCCCTGTTGACCGTATTGCTTACAATGTAGAAGCCGCACGTGTTGAACAGCGTACTGACTTAGATAAATTAGTTATCGAGTTAGAAACCAACGGTACTATTGATCCAGAAGAAGCAATTCGTCGTGCTGCAACAATTTTAGCGGAACAGCTTGATGCATTCGTTGATTTGCGAGATGTTCGTCAGCCAGAAGTCAAGGAAGAGAAACCGGAATTTGATCCGATTTTACTCCGTCCTGTTGATGACTTAGAGTTGACAGTTCGTTCTGCTAACTGTTTGAAAGCAGAAACAATTCATTATATCGGTGACTTAGTCCAACGTACTGAAGTTGAGTTATTAAAAACACCTAATCTTGGTAAGAAATCACTTACCGAAATTAAGGATGTCCTCGCTTCACGTGGTCTTTCACTTGGTATGCGCCTTGAAAATTGGCCACCAGCAAGTATTGCTGAAGATTAATGGTCAGTTAGGTTAAGATTTTTCTGAGAAGGATAAGGTCATGCGCCATCGTAAGAGTGGTCGTCAACTAAACCGTAATAGTAGTCATCGCCAAGCGATGTTCCGCAATATGGCAAGTTCATTAATTGGTCACGAGATCATTAAAACAACTGTGCCAAAAGCAAAAGAATTACGTCGTGTAGTTGAGGCGTTAATTACATTAGCAAAAGTAGACAGCGTAGCAAATCGCCGTTTAGCTTTCGCTCGTACACGCAGCATTGAAACTGTTGCAAAATTATTTAATGAATTAGGTCCACGTTTTGCTCAACGTGCTGGTGGTTACACCCGTATCTTGAAATGTGGTTTCCGTGCAGGTGATAACGCTCCAATGGCATACATTGAGTTAGTAGATCGCCCTGAAGTAACAGCTGAAGCTGCTGCGGAATAATCTAAAATTAATACCTAAAAAGCTCACGTTTAGTGAGCTTTTTCTTTTTTAGCGTTGAAGTGATTTGAAATGTACTTTGCCGATAAAATAGAACAAAAATAGTGCGGTGAAAAAAAGACATTTTTTTCACCGCACTTTTGCTTATTTTTTCCTATTTGCTTTATGCCCAATATTTTTTCTTTGAGGTTTTACCTAAGCCCGGATTGAAACTATTGGTTGGATCTAACTCACGATAGAATTGACGGAGAGCCGGTTTGGCCTCATATAAATGTCCCACATTATGCTCCGCTGGATATTTTGCACCACGTTGATCGAGTAGCGCTAACATATCTTCTTCTAATTGATGGCAGTTATGGCCTTTTTTCACAATATAATCTTGATGGAAAACATGGCACATAAAATGACCATAGTAGAGCTTATGGCTAATTTTCTGGTTCATCTCCTCAGGCAAGGTTTCAAACCATTGTTCATCATTACGACGTAATGCAATATCCAACGCCACTAAATCTTCTACCTCATCCGCATGAATGGCACGATAACGAATGGCCGCAGAGGCGACAGCAAAACGATGCAACATAGCGGCTTGTGTTTCTTGTGCATTACATTCAAAATAACCGCCTTTGTCGCTCTCTGCAAAATAGCGGGCTAAATATTCTTGTGCCTCCTGAATCCCCTTGCCGCCCATTTTCACAATTAAGTGATGTTCGTATTTATCACGGTATTGACGCAAACTATCAGGCAAATGTTGTGGAATAAATTTTGAGCCGAATTGCAGGAGTTTGTCGCTAAAGTCCTGTAATCCTATTTTTTTCGCCAACCGATCCACTTTGGCTTTTAGCGCAAATAGCCCAGGAAGACGATGCGTGCCAAATTTTTTAATCACCCAGAACGTATCTTTACCGTATTCTGCCGCCACATCAAAGGCATCTCGATGGATATATTCGCCCGAAATTGGCAGTTGTTGAAATTCAGCGAGCATATGGCGACGAATATCATTTAACACTTGGGTTTGATTGGTGCCAATATAAAAAACGGCGGTGTCTTTTTCTAAGGGAAAAGTATCAAGTCGCACTGCAAAAATCGCTAATTTGCCCGCACAACCCGAGGCCTCATAATGGCGGTTAGGATCCGCATTAAAACGGGCAGGACTATCTTCATTGACCTGACGCACATGATGACAATAAGCATGATCATGACCCCGTTTTTCCGTTTGATGTACTTGTTCAGGTTGATATTGTCCCGTTTGTAAATTTTGTAAAATTTCTTCTGGTGTGCTACCCAGATCAATCCCTAAATGGTTATGTAAAGTTAGCTCACCCTTTTCATCCAGTTGAGCAAACAGGGACATTTCGGTATAAGCTGGACCTCGTTGCACCAACGCCCCACCAGAATTATTACAAATTCCCCCGATCACCGAGGCGCCAATACAAGAAGAACCAATCACGGAATGCGGTTCACGTTGATGAGGCTTAAGTAATAATTCCAGTTCATTCAAGGTTGAACCAGGTAAACAGACCACTTGTTCCGCCTGATTAATCAACTGAATGCCACTAATTCGCATGGCATTGATAATCACAATATCCCGATCATAATCATCACCACTCGGCGTTGAACCGCCTGTCAGCCCTGTATTGGCGGCTTGTGAAATAACGATCACATCTGCCTCTACACAGGCTTTGAGTACCTGCCAAAATTCCACTAACGTAGCGGGACGAACGACGGCAATGGCTTTGCCAGATCCGAAACGATAGCCACTACGATATTGTTCATTTTTGGCCGGATCGGTGATCACATAATGTTTACCGACAATTTGATGAAGTTGCTGAATAAGTTGTGTTGACATAAGGTTCCCTCGTTAAAATAATCACGGCGTATTTTATTTACTTTCCAAATCCACCCCTAAGACTTCAGGGATCAGTTTAATTTCACCATAAAGATGATGCAAGATTTCTTTATCCTCTAAATCTGCTCGTAACACCAATTTAATTTCCCCATGATATAAATCTTTGATATTCATATCTTCAATATCACAATGCTGTTGTGCAAATAAGGCTTTGATTTTATTAATACCCGCCATATCGTTCAAGTGGACGGTGAGGGTCGCTTTAATGTCGGCGGGACGATGACGTTGTACATAACGCTGTACAATCGGACTTAAGCGAATCGCAATGAAGATCATCATGGTAGCCAAAATTGCATCAAAAAAGAAACCCGCCCCCGAGGCAATACCAATCCCCGCCGCTGCCCAAATAATTGCCGCCGTCGTTAAGCCAGAAATCGCATCATTGCTTTTACGCAAAATTACCCCCGCCCCGAGGAAACCGATACCACTAATCACTTGTGCCGCTAATCGCATGGGATCGGTACGAATATTTTGCGACACTTCCGCATAATATTCCGCCGATTGAATCGACACAATGGTCAAAATACAGGTGGTAATTGAGATAATCACACAGGTTTTGACCCCGACAGGTTTACGTTTCAATTCCCGCTCTAAACCGATAATACCGCCGAGACACATGGCAACGCATAATTTCATTAAAATAATGAAATGTGATGAATTAATCACCGCTAAAAATAATGCTTGTATATTTTCCATTAGATTATCTCTTGTTCTATTAATCTATTTATCTCTGGCATGATACCTCGCCACAAGGCGAACGAATGAGCAGCTTGTCCCACTAACATCCCAAAACCGTCGCTCATGTTCTTCACACCAAGGGATTTTGCCCATGCCAAAAAGGGCGTATCGCCTTGTTTTGCATATTGCATATCATAAACAGCATGCGCCAATGACAACAGTTCTGGCGCAATGGGCACCGTTTTTCCTTGTAAGCCCAATGACGTTGCATTAATTATCACATCAAACGGTTGCACCGAAATGTCGGTTAATTGCACCGCACTTATTTGACCATATTGGCCAAATTTATCGGCTAAATCCTGCGCTTTTTCCAAGGTTCGGTTGGCCAACACAATATGTTGCTTGGCTTGCAACAATGGTAACAATACCCCTTGGGTTGCGCCACCAGCACCTAAAATTAATAACGTTTGATGGGGTCTTAACCAACCTAAACGTTGTAAATCACTGACTAACCCCGCCCCGTCCGTGTTATCTGCATAGAGATCGCCATTCTCCAACTTTTTCAATGTATTACAAGCTCCCGCTGTTAATGCACGTTCACTGTAAACCTGAGCAAGCTGATAAGCACGTTGTTTAAAAGGGGCGGTAATATTGCAGCCTTTCGCCCCTTGTGCAAAGAAGTCGAGGAGCTGTTGTTCAAACTGAACCTCATCACCGAGCAGCGCATCATATTGCATTATTTGTCCCGTTTGTTGGGCAAAAAAGTGATGAATTTGAGGTGATTTGCTTTGGGCAATAGGGTTACCCCAAACCGCATAGCGATCAACGGCGCGAGTATGAGGAGCAATAACGGTATTTTGTGGCATATTTTATCCCTGTCTAACAATTTGATTCGTCAATAAATCTCGAATTTCTGACGGATTTTTAGCCCCACCCACCGGCATATCGACCACTGGAAAATATTCACCAAATTGTGACCGCACTTCTTCGGCTGTTTTACAAGGGGGCAACCCCGTTAAATTCGCACTGGTTGACGTTAAAGCAAGGCCCGTCGCTTGGCATAATTGTACTACCGCCGGATGACGGCATAAACGCACAGCAATGCTGTCAAATTTCCCCGTGAGGAATGCGGGCACTTCGGCACGAGATGGCACAACCCAAGTCGTTGGGCGAGCATATTGTGCTTGTAATCTTGCCCAATGTTGTGGCGTAAAATCTTTGGTTTCAATAAATGGCAAAAGAAAATCCAACTCTGGCGCCACCAAAATCAAGCCTTTTTCTACTGGACGTTGCTTTAAAACTAACAACTTTTCCACCGCACTTTGGCTTAAGGGATCACAACCTAAACCAAACACCGCCTCGGTTGGATAAGCAATGACCTGTTCGGATTTTAATAAATTGACTAATCTGTTCATATAATTGTATTGGTTTAAATAAAAAAGAAACGCTAGCACGAACCAGCGTTTCTTTATTCACTATTGTAATTCAGAATGGAATATCATCATCAAAACTATCCAACGGTGGCTCTGCGGCTGGTGGGGCTTTTTGCATTTGTTGTGGTTGGCGTGGTGTTTGAGTTGGGCGTGAGTAGCCACCAGATTGTTGTCCAGAAAACCCGCCATTATCTTGATTAAATCCGCCTTGGTTAGCATTACGGCTATCCAACATTTGCATGACATCCCCTTGAATTTCCGTGGTGTAACGATCTTGCCCGTTTTGGTCTTGCCATTTACGGGTTTTTAAACGCCCCTCCACGTAAATTTGGGAACCTTTGCGTAAATATTCACCGACCACTTCGGCTTGACGGCGATAAAACACAATGCGGTGCCATTCCGTGACTTCACGGCGTTCTCCGGTATTTTTATCGTTCCAACTTTCACTGGTGGCGACGCTGATATTCGCCACGGCTTCACCATTTGGCATTGTCCGAATTTCAGGGTCATTTCCTAAACGCCCCACAATAATAACTTTGTTTACTCCAGCCATAATTTCCTCGATTGACTATTAAATTACTCTGTATTTTGCCCTAAAATAAAAAAAAAATCTAGATTTTTTACTGGTTATTTTAACAGATTCTTAATTTTGTGATATGCTTTCCAAAATTTCACTTTTTATTGATACTCACAATGAACAAAATCGACATCCGAGGGGCAAGAACCCATAATTTAAAAAATATTAATCTGACTATTCCACGGGATAAACTGATTGTCATTACCGGATTATCTGGTTCAGGAAAATCCTCCCTAGCTTTTGATACGCTTTATGCAGAGGGACAACGCCGCTATGTGGAAAGCCTATCGGCTTATGCCCGTCAATTTTTATCCTTAATGGAAAAGCCTGATGTAGATAGCATTGAGGGGCTTTCGCCAGCGATTTCTATTGAGCAGAAATCCACTTCCCACAACCCCCGTTCTACGGTGGGGACAGTCACGGAAATTCACGATTATTTACGCTTATTATTTGCCCGTGTCGGTGAACCTCGCTGCCCAACCCATAACGAACCGCTGACAGCGCAAACTATTTCGCAAATGGTGGACAAGGTGTTGAGCTTGCCCGAGGAAAGCAAAATGATGTTGCTTGCCCCCGTGGTGCGAAACCGCAAAGGGGAACATGTTAAATTGCTCGATCAAATTGCGGCACAAGGCTATATTCGAGCAAGAATTGACGGTGAGATTTGTGATTTATCGGATCCGCCAACCCTAGAATTACAAAAGAAACATACGATTGAAGTGGTTATCGACCGTTTTAAAGTCCGAGCCGATTTAGCCACTCGCTTGGCAGAGTCTTTTGAAACGGCGTTGGAGCTATCTGGCGGTGTTGCCGTTGTGGCCAGTATGGATGACGATAACGCTGAAGAACTGGTATTCTCGGCCAATTTTGCCTGTACACATTGTGGTTATTCCGTACCAGAATTAGAACCGCGGTTATTTTCTTTCAATAATCCAGCGGGGGCTTGCCCAACTTGTGATGGTTTGGGCGTACAACAATTTTTTGATGAAAAAAGGGTCGTACAAAATCCGTCTATTTCCTTGGCAGGCGGAGCAGTGAAAGGCTGGGATCGCCGTAACTTCTATTATTATCAAATGCTCACCTCTTTGGCCAAACATTATCATTTCGACGTGGAAATGCCGTTTGAAAAATTGCCTAAAAAAGTACGTGATATTGTGTTGCATGGCTCTGGCAAAGAAGAAGTTGAGTTCACGTATTTAAATGATCGTGGTGATACGGTGGTTCGCCGTCATGCCTTTGAGGGTATTTTAAACAATATGGCACGCCGTTATAAAGAAACGGAATCCATGTCAGTGCGAGAAGAATTGGCGAAAAATATCAGTACACGTCCTTGTGTGGATTGTTGCGGATCCCGTTTACGCCCTGAGGCTCGTCATGTTTATATTGGACAAACTAACTTGCCTGATGTGTCAGAGATGAGTATTGGCGAGGCCTTGGCGTTTTTCGAGAAAATGGCGTTAGTCGGGCAAAAAGCCCAAATTGCCGAGAAAATTCTCAAAGAAATCAAAGAACGCTTGTCTTTCTTAGTCAATGTGGGCTTAAATTATCTTTCCCTTTCCCGTTCCGCTGAAACCCTGTCAGGCGGTGAGGCCCAACGGATCCGTTTGGCCAGTCAAATCGGTGCAGGTTTAGTGGGCGTGATGTATGTGTTAGATGAACCCTCTATCGGTTTGCATCAACGAGATAATGAACGCTTGCTTAACACCTTGATTCACTTGCGAAATTTAGGTAACACGGTGATCGTAGTGGAACATGACGAAGATGCGATTCGGGCGGCGGATCATATTATTGATATTGGCCCCGGCGCAGGTGTTCACGGCGGTGAAGTGATTGCGCAAGGCACCGCCCAAGAAATTATGGCGAACCCCCACTCCATTACAGGGAAATATTTATCGGGCGCAGAAACAATCGAAATTCCGAAAAAACGCACCGCACTTGATCCCGATAAAATCCTGCGTTTAAACGGTGCGACGGGCAATAACCTAAAATCGGTGAATTTAGAAATTCCCGTTGGCTTGTTTACCTGTATCACAGGCGTGTCTGGTTCGGGTAAATCCACCTTGATTAACGATACCTTGTTCCCATTGGCACAGAATGCGTTAAATCGGGCAGATAATATTCATTTTGCCCCTTATGAATCCATTGATGGTTTGCAGTATTTCGATAAAGTGATCGATATTAACCAAAGCCCGATTGGACGTACCCCACGTTCAAACCCTGCAACGTACACGGGCTTATTTACCCCTATTCGTGAGCTTTTTGCAGGCGTACCCGAGGCCCGAGCAAGGGGCTATAACGTGGGGCGTTTTAGTTTCAACGTACGAGGTGGACGCTGCGAGGCCTGTCAAGGAGATGGCGTGTTAAAAGTGGAAATGCACTTCTTGCCTGATGTCTATGTGCCATGCGATCATTGCAAAGGTAAACGTTACAACCGTGAAACCTTGGAAATTCGCTACAAAGGAAAAACCATTCATCAAGTGCTAGATATGACGGTGGAAGAGGCTCGGGAATTTTTTGACGCTATTCCAGTGATTGCCCGTAAATTGCAAACGTTGATGGATGTGGGATTGTCTTACATTCGCTTAGGGCAATCTTCTACTACTTTATCAGGTGGTGAGGCTCAGCGAGTGAAGTTAGCCACCGAATTGTCTAAGCGAGATACAGGCAAAACCTTGTATATTCTGGATGAACCCACTACGGGCTTGCATTTTGCTGACATCAAACAGTTGTTGGAAGTGTTACACCGCTTACGTGATCAAGGCAATACGATTGTGGTGATTGAGCATAATTTAGACGTGATCAAAACGGCTGACTGGATTGTGGATCTCGGGCCTGAGGGCGGTAGCGGTGGCGGTGAAATTATCGCTGTGGGGACGCCAGAACAGGTGGCTCAAGACAAAAAATCGCATACGGCGAGATTTTTGAAAGATATTTTGAAAACTGCCTAGTGATAATAAATAAACTGGTTAGTAAAAAAGGGATTAAAATCAAATTTTAATCCCTTTTTAAGATTACATATTAGATTAACTCTAACGCTTTCTGCACAATATGCTCCGCCGTTAAACCATATTCTTGCATTAAGAAATCTTGCGTTCCCACTTGCCCATAACGCTGTTGAATCCCGATTCTTCGCATTGGTGCTGGGCAATGTTCTGCCAACACTTCTGCGACCGCTGAACCTAATCCATTGGTAATGCTATGGTTTTCGCAAGTGACAATTTTGCCTGTACGTTTAGCACAATCAATCACGCAATCCACATCCAGCGGTTTTAAGGTGAACATATCCACCACCGTGGCTTCAATGCCTTGTTCTGCCAATTTATCGGCGGCATCTAAGGCTTCGGCGACCATAATGCCGTTGGCAATGAGCGTAATATCCTTGCCTTGGCGTAACCGCTTGGCTTTGCCGATAGTAAATTGTTCATCCTCTGCATAGAGTTTCACCGCTTGTTTACGAATCGTACGTACCCAATAAAAGCCTTTTAAATCCATTAATTGATTAATGATCGCTTTCATCATTGTGCCGTCTGACACTTCCAATACGGTGGAATGAGCCAAACCCCGCACAATGCCCATATCTTCAAAGGACATATGTGTACCGCCATTATGCACCGCTGTTACCCCTGCATCCGAAGCAATCACTTTGACATTGGCTTTTTGATAATCCAACGCCATAAATAATTGATCAAAACAACGGCGACTGGCGAATGCGGTAAAGCTATGCACAAAGGGGATCATACCTGCTAAGGATAATCCTGCTGCCATACCGACTACATTGGCTTCCATAATACCGCAGTTAATCACCTGATTTGGCAAGATTTTTTGCACTTTATCCATTGTCATACAACTCATCAAATCCGCTTCTAATTGCACGATATTGGGATTGTTTTGCATGGCATTGAGCATGGTTTCCGCATAAATTTTCCGCATTTCTTGCGGATCTTTTTCTCGCTGACTCATCGGCTCATCTCCAACTGTTGAATGGCGTTTTCAATTTCTGCACGACTTTGTTGATCTAAACGCAAATGGTGGCAATTTGGCAAATTCTCCAAATAAGGTACCCCTTGCCCTTTTTTGCTGTCTAAAATCAAGGCTAATGGTCGATCCGTTTTTTGTGTTAGCACTTGATAAAGTCGTTCAATATCCGTCCCTTTTACGGTTTCCACGGCAAACCCAAAACTACGGAATTTTGCTTCCAAATCAAAGGGATTGATAATGTCACAAAGCGAACCATCTAACTGTTGTTTGTTGTAATCGACAATGACGGTTAAATTGGTTAACTTACGGTGAGCAATAAATTGAAAGGCTTCCCAGCATTGCCCTTCGTTGAGTTCGCCATCCCCCACAATACAAAATGTGCGGTTTGGCAGTTGACGTAATTGGTGCGATAAGGCAATCCCTGTGGCAATGGAAATCCCTTGCCCGAGCGATCCTGTGGTGGCATCTACCCCAAGAGTTTTTAAGCGATCAGGGTGGCTCGGAAAATTTGTCCCGTTTTGGTTTAAGGTCAGTAAATCTTGTTCAGGGAAATAGCCTTTCAATGCCAATGTGGCATAAAGGGCAGGACCGCCGTGTCCTTTGGATAGCACGAAATAGTCCCGTTCTTGCCAATCAGGGCGTTTTGGATCAATTTTCATCACGCCACCATAGAGTACTGCTAACACATCTGCAATGGATAGACTACCGCCGAAATGCCCGAAACCAAGATGCGTGAGTGATTTAAGCAAGGCGATGCGAATGTCTTTCGCCAACGCCTGCATTGCTTGCGTGTTCATTTACGCTCCTTTTTTGCTGGGTTTGACAGCGTAGTTGTACGCCACCAACGCCACAAAGATTGCCACAATCACGCCCATGATCATTTCTTTAGACAAATATTGAGCCATATAGCCTAATAAAATACCGACCCCACCGAAGTCTGCATCACTGAACGTGGTGTTGGCAAAGCCGAGATTGCCTAATACTGGCAATAAGAATACAGGCAAGAACGTAATCAATAAACCGTGTGCAAATGCTCCAAGCACAGCCCCCCGTCTGCCCCCTGTGGCATTACCAAATACGCCTGCAGTTGCACCACAGAAGAAGTGTGGCACTACACCAGGTAAAATCAACACCCAATTCAGTTGACCTAACAACGCCAAGCCGACAATACCGCCCACAAAGCTAGAAAGGAAGCCGATTAACACCGCATTAGGAGCATAAGGGAACACAATCGGACAGTCCAATGCGGGACGAGCGTCAGGTACCAGTTTTTCAGAGAACCCTGTAAAGGCTGGAACGATTTCCGCTAAAATTAAGCGAACCCCTTGTAAGATAATGTAAACGCCAGCGGCAAAGGTAATGGCTTGAATAGTGGAGTACACTAAGAAATGTTGACCGCCACTTAAGTTTTGTTCCACATATTGACTACCAGCAGAAATGGCTAAAATGAAATAAATCACCAACATTGTCAATGAGATAGAAATGGAACTATCACGCAAGAAACTCAAATTTTTCGGTAAATTCATTTCTTCCGTCGATTTGGAATTTTTGCCCACTGCTTGACCAATCACCGCAGATAAGAAATAACCGAGTGAGCCAAAATGCCCAAAGCCCACATCATTGCTACCTGTCACTTTTTGCATATAACGGTGCATTAAGGCAGGGAAGAACGCCATCACTAAACCTAACGCCAAGGAACCCACAAACACTAGTTGCACGCCTTCAAAACCCACCACGGTTAAGATAATACCGATCATACAAGCCATATAGAATGTGTGATGACCTGTTAAAAAGATAAATTTTAACCGTGTGAAACGAGCCACGATAATATTGGCAGCCATCCCAAATGCCATAATTAACGCTGTCGCTGTACCGTATTTTTCAATCGCCATTGACACAATGGCTTCGTTGTTTGGGATAATGCCTTGCACATTAAAGGCGTATTCAAACATACCGCCAAGTGGGGCGAGAGATCCCATTAACACAGTGGCACCGCCACCTAAAACTAAGAAACCTAAAATCGTTTTTACCGTGCCTTTAATAATATCAGGCGCAGATTTTTTCTGAGCAATTAAACCGACCAAGGCAATCAAACCCACCAATACAGAGGGTACTTTAAGAATATCTAAAACAAAAAAGAGTACGCTGTCCATCATAACCTCCTAACGGTTAAAATATGCGGTTAATTTTTCTTCAAATTCGTTTAATCCCACGATATTTTTTACAACGATAATCCGTTCGGGATCAATACTACTGCTGGCGGCAATATCACTTGCCATCACAAATACATCGGCATCATTCAGGGTGACCGAAGATAAATCCGTATGATTCACTTCCGCTTCAATACCTAATTTTGCCAATACTTTTTTGATGTTCATTTCCATCATAAAACTGCTGCCCAACCCTGAGCCACAGACTGCCATTATTCTCATAGGAAACTCCTTAGTTAATAAAAATCAGTGTCACTATATAATTCAATGTTAACGCTATCAATAAGCAAATTTCAAAATTGTGATAGCGTTAACATTTTTTCTTAAATTTATGTTCAAAAATGTGATCTTGATCACAAAATATCAGTAAGAAAAAAATGAATTTCAGCAAAACCGATGGCTTTTCTGTATAATACCCAAGACAAAATTAGGGTAATAACATGGCAGAAATAACAAGATCACGCAAAACAACAGGAAAAGTCACTTTAGCCGATGTGGCAAAAGTCGTGGGTGTCGGACAGATGACAGTTTCACGAGCGTTACGTCAGCCAGCGTTGGTTTCTGAGGAAATGCGTGAGAAAATTGAGCAAGCCGTGCAACAACTGGGCTATGTGCCGAACTTTGCAGCCCGTCAATTAGCCTCTGCCACCTCTCGTAATTTGGTTGTGGTGACACATTCCTTGATTTCTCGTGAAAATGCCTTGATTTTATCCGCACTTCAAGAAAATATCCGTGAATTAGATGTGCAATTAGTGATTCTGATTGCAGATAATAAACACTGGCTACGAGAGTTAATTAATCATTCTCCGTTAGCGATTGTGTTACTGAATTTGACTTGCCCAGCCAATGCTAAGGAATGGATTACACAAAGTGGCATGCCTTGTTTAGAAATTGGTTCTATCCAACAAGATCCCTTGCATATTAATGTCGGTATTGATAGCAAACAAGCCATGAAAAAAATGGTGACTTTTTTGGTTGAAAAAGGTTATCAAGAAATTGCGTTGTTATCAGCAACCCAAGAGTTGGCTATTTTTCAGCAATACCTTGCCAGTTGGCACACGACGCTGTTAGCCAAACATATCAACCCTCATTTAATGTTGCACAGTGCTGAACCGATTTCATTTTCCGCAGGAGGAAAATTATTCAGCGAATCTTTGTTGTTGTGGGGAAAAATTGATGCCTTAGTCTTTGTGTCGGATGAATTGGCTTGTGGCGCCCTATATGAGGCACAACGCCGTCATATCTCGGTACCACAAGATATTGCCATCGCCAGCCTTGGAGGGCTAGATGTGGGAACGGTATCTTATCCAAGACTCACGACGATTTCGATTCCTTATGAACAAATTGGCTATCAGGCAGGTAAAATGCTTAAACGTTTATTACAGGATGATGTGCCGAGTTCTCAGACAAAAGTGATTGAAATACCAACAAAATTGGCGGTAAGAGAAAGCTGTTAATATTGTCTCTCGATCCCATCGTAAAATCATTCTTTAATGAGATTCATACCTCAAAAGCCCAAAAGATGATTTAATTCTGTCTTTATACTAATTTTCACTGTAATTACTGTCGATTTTTTGGTACATTACGCATAATTTTTCTATCTCTTATTTAACGAACATTTTATTAGCGGAATTCTTATGTTATTCAAAAAAATTCGGGGATTATTCTCCAACGATCTCTCTATTGACTTAGGGACAGCAAACACATTAATTTATGTGAAAGATCAAGGGATTGTACTTGATGAACCCTCTGTGGTCGCTATTCGTCAAGGGCGTGCGGGTCAACGTAGTATTGCGGCGGTGGGTAAAGATGCCAAAATGATGCTCGGTCGTACTTCCAATAATATTGAAGCCATTCGCCCAATGAAAGACGGTGTGATTGCGGATTTCTTTGTGACGGAAAAAATGTTGCAATATTTCATTAAACAGGTGCATAGCGGTAACTTTTTACGTCCAAGCCCACGAGTATTAATTTGTGTGCCAGCCGGGGCAACTCAAGTAGAGCGTCGTGCGATTAAAGAATCGGCGATTGGTGCCGGTGCGAGAGAAGTGTATTTAATTGAAGAACCGATGGCAGCAGCGATTGGTGCAGGGTTGCCAGTGTCAACACCAACGGGATCAATGGTGATCGATATTGGTGGCGGTACGACTGAAATTGCGGTCATTGCGTTGAATGGTTTAGCCTATTCTTCTTCCGTGCGTATTGGGGGGGATAAATTTGATGAGGCGATTATTTCTTATGTGCGTAAAACCTTTGGCTCGATCATTGGTGAGGCGACAGCAGAGCGTATCAAGCATGAAATTGGGGCGGCCTATATTGAATCGGATGCTGATGTGTTGGAATTGGAAGTGCATGGCTTAAATCTTTCTGAGGGCGTGCCTCGTCCATTCACATTGACCTCTCGTGATGTGTTAGAGGCGATTAGCCAACCGTTAAAAGGGATTATTGATGCCATTCGTTCGGCCTTGGAAGAATGTAAGCCTGAACATGCTGCCGATATTTATGAATACGGTATTGTGTTAACGGGTGGTGGTGCCTTATTGCGTAATATTTCGCATTTAGTCAGTAAAGAAACGGGCGTGCGTGTGGTGGTGGCCGATAATCCATTAACTTGCGTGGCCTTAGGCGGCGGCGAGGCCTTGCATATGATCGATATGCACGGTGGCGATATTTTTAGTGATGATATTTAATAACCTGTGATAAAAAAAGTGCGGTGATAAATTTTCGATTTTTGCACCGCACTTTTTGCTTTGTATTGGACTGGCAATGAAACCTATTTTTGGAAAAGCTCCTCCCCTTGGACTGCGTTTATTTTTCGCCGTGATGGCCTCTATTGCGCTGATTCTGTCTGATGGGCAAAGTTACGCCATGATTAAAGTGCGTAGTGCCATGGAAACCTTGGTGGGCGGTTTGTATTATTTAGCCAACACCCCTCATACGGTGCTAGATAGTGTTTCGGATAATTTAATTGATACCAATAAATTACAAATTGAGAATCGAGTCTTAAAAGATCAATTACGAGAAAAGAATGCGGATTTGTTATTATTGGATCAGTTAAAAGTGGAGAATCAACGCCTGCGTTTATTGCTCAATTCGCCCTTACGCACGGATGAATACAAAAAAATTGCTGAAATATTAACCGCAGAAAGTGACACTTATCGTCAGCAAGTGGTGATTAATCAGGGACGTGGTGCGGGTGTGTATGCCGGTCAGCCGGTGATTGATGAACGTGGCGTGGTGGGGCAAATTATTTCCGCTGGTGAAGACACCTCTCGTGTGCTGTTGTTGACGGATGTGACGCATTCTATTCCTGTGCAAGTGTTGCGCAATGATGTGCGAACCATTGCCAGTGGTACGGGCCGAGCGGACGAACTGAGTTTGGACAATGTGCCACGTTCGGTCGATATTGTGAAAGGCGACTTGTTAGTCACCTCTGGTTTAGGCGGACGTTTTCCTGAGGGGTATCCTGTCGCAGTGGTGGACAAAGTTTCTCGTGATGGTTCCAATTATTTTGCCACGATCAGCGCCAAACCCTTGGCCTCATTGGAGCGTTTACGCTATGTGTTATTAGTTTGGTCCAGTGCGGAAGATATGCACAAAGTGCAAGCCTTGTCACCAGAAGAAGTGCGTAATGCGGTACAACAACGATTACAAAATGTACCTCAGAAAAAAGAAAAAGCTGTTGAGGAACAAGAACAAACTACGCCACATGCGACGGAAGAAAATGGCACGGAAACCTTACCTGTGGAAATGAACTCAAATGATACGCAACCCGATCCAGAGTTAAAAGAACATCGGGAGGAAGATTAATGAATACCCGTTTTATCATGCAAGTGATGACGTTGCTATGTATTTTTGTGGTAGCATTAGTGTTGGAAATTGCCCCTTGGCCGGCAGGTTTTCAGAGCTTTAAACCAGCTTGGTTAGTGTTAGTCTTAACTTACTGGTCATTATCCATCCCCGAAAAAGTCAGCATTGGATCGGCTTTTGTGTTAGGGGTCATTTGGGATTTAGTGCTGGGTTCGGTGATGGGCATACATGCCTTGGTTCTCTCGGTTTTTATGTACGTGGTGGCCAAAAATCATGCGTTACTCAGAAATTTATCCCTGTTACAGCAGAGCTTGTTGATCGTGCTATTGGTGTACTGTATTCGATTAGGCATTTTCGTGATTGAACGCTTAATTCACAACGCCACTTTCCAATGGCAAGAAATTTTTGGTGCCTTAATCAGTGGACTACTTTGGCCTTGGGTATTTTTATTATTACGTAAAATTCGCCTGAAATTACAAATTAATGAATAGCCGTAAAATGGGATAAGGTAAAATTTATCCTATTTTTTAGCCGATTTCATCGAAATGTATTGGCAAAATAAACAAAACTCGCTTAGAATTCCCGTTAACCCATAAAAATAGATAACTGAGAGGAAACCCCACGATGTCAAGACCACTTAATTTTGTCATGATTTCTCCCCATTTTCCCACTAACTTCGAAACCTTTGCGGTGCGAATGAAAGAAAAAGGGATTAATACCTTAGGGATTGCAGATACCCCTTATGAACAACTGAGCGAAAACTTACGTAATTCGTTAACCGAATATTATCGTGTGGATAATATGGAAGATTACGATCAGGTGTATCGTGCCGTTGGCCATTTTGCGCATAAATATGGTCGTATTGATCGGGTTGAATCCCATAATGAATATTGGTTAGAATTGGATGCCAAATTGCGTACCGATTTTAATGTGTTTGGTTATAAAAATGACGATATGCTCGCCATTAAAACCAAAGCACAAATGAAAGAAGTATTCCGTAAAACAGGGCTGAAAGTGGCGAAAGGACAAGTGTTCCATGACGATGATGAGGCCCGTAAACTCGCTAAGAAACTGAAATTCCCAGTGATTATTAAACCTAACTCTGGTGTTGGGGCGAGTGATACCTATAAAATCAAAAGTGCGGAGGAATTAGAGGCATTTTTTGGTTACAAAAATTCGCATGTTGAATATATTATGGAAGAATTCATTGATGGCGACATTGTGACCTTTGATGGATTAACCGATCACGAGGGAAATATCGTGTTCTATGCGAGCTTGGAATATTCTGAGGCGGTATTAGACACGGTCGAAAAAGATGGCGATATGTTCTACTATGTGCCACGTGAGATTGCTCCAGAATTAATTGCCTTAGGCAAACAATGCGTTGAGGCTTTCGGTGTGCGTGAGCGTTTCTTCCATTTTGAATTTTTCCGCACTAAAAAAACCGGTGAATTCTTACCATTAGAAATCAACTGTCGCCCACCGGGTGGATTAACCATTGACATGTGGAATTACGCCAATGATTTTGATGTGTTCGCCGAATATGCCAACGTGGTGAAAGAAAATAAATTCCACAGCCACATTACTCACCCTTGGAATGTAGTCTATATTTCACGCAAAGCGAACCAAAACTATGCGCACAGCATTGAGCAAGTGTGCGAAAAATTTGCGCAAAATATCATTAGTGTGCAAACCGTACCGGGGGTATTCGCTAAAATCATGGGTGAACATGGTATTTTAGCCCGTGCCGACAGCATTGAAAAAATGCGTGAAATCGTGCAATTTGCACATCAAAAACAATAAGACAGGAATAACAATATGCACTTTGAAAGAAGAAGTCAGTGGAGTGGGGAATTAGGCCGTGAAATGCACTTTAATGTGTATGGGCATGCGGGCAAACCCGTGATTGTGTTCCCATCCTCTGGTGGTAACCAAAATGAATACGGCAATTTTGGCATGATTGATGCTTGCCGTTCATTTATTGAGCGTGGCTTAATTAAATTCTATACGCCAGATTCCTATGATAGCGAATCTTGGTTGGCCACATGGAAAAGCGGGCATGATATGGCGTTAGCGCATAATGCTTACGATCGTTATATTGTACATGAATTAGTGCCGTTAATTCGTCACGAATCCCAATGGAATGGCACCATGATTGCCACGGGTTGCAGTATGGGCGCTTTCCATACCATTAACTTTGCCTTACGTCACCCTGATTTATTTGATACGGCCATTGCCTTAAGTGGCGTATATGATGCCCGTTTCTTTACCGGTGATTTTGGCAATGATCAAGCGGTGTATTTCAATTCACCCATTGATTATGTGTCTAATCAACATGATGAATGGTTCCTTGAGCGTTACCGCCAAAACCACTATTTAGTGGCCGTGGGGCAAGGCGCATGGGAAGAACAGCATATTGCGGATTCTAAACGTTTACAGCAGGTGTTTGAAAACAAAGGTATTCAGGCTTGGTTCGACTTCTGGGGCGGTGATGTGGATCATGACTGGCCTTGGTGGCGAGTGCAAATGCCATTCTTCTTAGGTAAGCTAGAAGAACAAGGGATTATTTAATCCTGAAACTAACCCGAAAGCGCAAAACTGCGGTGATTTTCACCGCAGTTTTTTGCTATTAGGTTAACGAAAATTGTAAAAATTCGACAAAATGATCCGCCCAATGTTTTTCATGGTGGATCTCATTCGCCATGATACGTAAACAGAGATTATCGACAGGGTGGCCAGTTCTGATTAAGGATTGATAATAACGCAAGCTGCAATCAATATAGGATTGGCTCATATTGGAAATATATTGCGCATCAGCGTCGTCGCCCTCATTGGTCCCCACCTGAATAAACACACGGCTAGCACGATCAATCGGATTGTGATGGGTGAAATGCAGAAAATCCCCCTCACAAAACCACGAGGCCAAGGAAAATACCCCTAAATGTCCAAAAATATGTGGATAAGCGGAACCCATATAAGCGGTAATAATCCCTCCCATGGAACTGCCTGCCAATAAGGTATGTTCACGTTCGGGTTTAGTGCGATAATGTTGATCAATAAAAGGTTTGACGGTATTTACCACCCAATCTCCATATTCACCGCCTTTTCCCCCCGTTTGACGAGCTTGTTCGGTAAAACCAACGCTGGCTTGCCAAGGGGAATATTCATCTAGTCTGTCTGAACCAGCGTTGTCTATGCCAACAATGATTAATTTGGGAAATTCTTTATGTTTTTTGATGGTCGGAATAATTTTCCAAGAATAGCCAGAATAAGATTCTTTGCTATAAAATACATTTTGGCCGTCGTGCATATACACCACAGGATAATGCTGCCATTGATCTTTGTGATAGCCTTTCGGTAGTAACACACGCACACGGCGGTGATGATCGTAATAGGGAACATATAAAAAATGTTCTTCCATTTTTAAATAAAAGCGTTCCGAAACCATTTATTTTCCTTATATCTCAATATAAAAGTGCGGTTATTTTAAAACAAAAAAGAGAAGATGAGTATCTTCTCTTTTAGAAGTGATACATTTATTAATCACAAACCACTTTAATCGCCAAGCCACCTTGTGATGTTTCACGGTATTTGGAATTCATGTCCTTGCCCGTTTCATACATGGTTTCAATCACTTTGTCTAAGGTGACTCGTGGGTTAGTAGTACGGCGTAAGGCCATACGGCTTGCATTAATTGCTTTCACAGATGCAATGGCATTACGTTCAATACAAGGCACTTGCACTTGCCCACCCACAGGGTCACAGGTTAAACCTAAATTATGCTCCATAGCAATTTCAGCGGCAATACAGACTTGCTCAGGGCTACCGCCTAGAATTTCCGCTAATCCAGCCGCAGCCATAGAACAAGCCACACCCACTTCGCCTTGGCAACCGACTTCCGCCCCAGAGATAGAGGCATTCATTTTGTATAATGAACCAATCATGCCACAGGCCAGTAAATAGCGTTCAATAATTTCTTGGCTAATCGGAGAAATAAATTTCTCATAATAAGATAATACCGCCGGAATAATGCCACAAGCCCCATTGGTTGGCGCTGTCACCACACGACCGCCAGCTGCATTTTCTTCATTCACGGCTAACGCATACATATTCACCCAGTCAATCACACGCATTGGATCATTGGATAAGTTCGTGTTGGCTTGTAACATACGGTACAAAGTTGCAGCACGTCTTGGCACTTTTAATGGGCCGGGTAAAATTCCCTCAGTATGTAATCCACGTTCAATACAGGCTTGCATGGTGTTCCACACACGAAGTAAATGTTGCTCCGTGGCTGCTTTACCGTTCAAGGCAATTTCATTTTCCATAGCAACGGTGGAGAACGCTAAACCATTTTCTTTGCAATGTTTTAAAATATCCACCGAATTTTGGTAAGGAAACGGAATTTCAATGTCCCGCTTTTCTTCTTGCCCAAAATGTTCTTCATCCACAATAAATCCACCGCCGATAGAATAGTAGGTTTTTTGGTAGATCACCTTGTTTTGTTCATCAAGTGCGGTGATTTTCATGCCATTTTCGTGTAATGACAAAAAAGTTTGATGAAACATCATATTTTCATCAAAATTAAAGATCACCTTTTTTTGGCCTTGAGCAATCGGTAAGAGGGCGGTTTTCTTTAATTCGGCCACAAATCGAGGAATTAACTCAATGTCCACGTCATCTGGCAAATAACCGGCTAATCCCATAATAATCGCCGTATCTGTATTATGGCCTCGACCTGTCATCGACAACGAACCATACACATCAACGTGAATTTTGCCCACTTGTTCAAATAATTGTTGGGAAAGCAAATCATCTACAAATTGCTTTCCTGCTTTCATTGGTCCCACGGTGTGTGAACTCGACGGACCAATGCCCACTTTAAACATATCAAATACGCTAATCATATTATACTTCTTATAGAGTATTCCCTTTCTCATACCATGAAAAAGGGAATTTGATTATACAAAAAAGAGTGGCATTTTAGCTTAAATTCTAAAATAGTCCATAGACAACCGCAGAAATGGCAATTAATCCCATCACGGTGACAAAGATATTACTTAATTGACCTTGATAACGTTGCATTGCTGGCACTTTGCGAATTGCATACATCGGCATAATGAACAGGATCATCGCAATAATTGGACCACCTAAAGATTCAATTAGGCCTAAAATACTTGGGTTAATGACGGCAACGCCCCAAAGGGTTAACAAGAAAAATACCGCAGTGCCATAATTGAGTTTTTTACGATTAATTTGTTTATTATCGGTCATTTTAATGTAAAGCCCTTCTAAACCCTCACGTGCGCCTAAATAGTGGCCGAAGAATGAGCTAGTAATCGCAAAGAATGCGACTAATGGGCCGAAGTAAGAGATATAAGGATTATCAAATTTATTGGCTAAGAACGATAAAATACTGATATTTTCCGCTTTGGCTTGCGCTAATTCGGCAGGCGTTAACGTGAGAACACAGCTAAACACAAAGAACATCACGAAAATTAATAACATGGTGGATGTGCCTTTTAAGGTTTTGCTCGCATATTTCTCAGCTAAAACTGGATCTTGGTATTCACGTTGTTGTGATTGTGAGAAAGCCGAAATGGCAGGCGAATGGTTAAAGGAGAACACCAATACGGGAATGGTAATCCACAATGTCGTGATAAAACCACTGGCGGTTGGCATTTCTTGCAGCATGGAGCCATTCCATTCTGGAATTAAATAAACGGACAAGGCAAATAGAATGAGAACCAATGGATAGACTAACCATTCGGTGAGTTTTAACATCACCCGTTCATTCATTAACATCACTGAAATTAACACGGCAATTAACACAAGAGAAAGTAATGCTCGGTTAGGCGATGCCATGCCTAATTGATGGACTATAAAGGAATCCACCGTGTTGGTAATACCGTTACCATAAATTAATAAAATCGGAAAAATGGCAAAGAAATACAATAAAGTAATTAATTTCCCTGCGGTTTTTCCAAAGTGTTCTTCTACGACTTCGGTAATATCGCTCCCTGGTTTAGCAGACGACAAAACAAAACGAGATAAACCACGGTGTGCCAAATAAGTCATTGGCCCGACTAAAATGGCCATAATCACTAATGGCCAGAAACCGGCACGACCCGCATTAATCGGTAAAAATAATACGCCCGCACCCACAGCGGTACCAAATAAGTTAATCATCCAAGCGATGTTAAATTTCGTCCATTTTGTAGACGGTTGATTTGAAGACATATGTACTCCTTGGTCTTGTTATAATTGTTATTAAAATAAAATCCGTGCGTATAATATGCCGAAGATTAAGGAATTTCAAAAATAAATATCAAAAATGTGATCTAGTTAAAAGATTTATATGCTATTTGTCTAAATTTTTAACAGAATAAAAACAAAGTGGGGAATAGGCAGTCAAATAAAGCAAAAAAGCTTGGAAAAACCAAGCTTTTTTGCTATTTGCCGTGCAATAATTCTACAATTATGCACCCAAACGTTCTTTAATACGTGCAGATTTACCTGAACGTTCACGTAAGTAGTAAAGTTTCGCTTTACGTACCGCACCTTTACGTTTCACAGCAATGCTGTCAATCGCTGGTGAGTGAGTTTGGAAAACACGTTCAACGCCAGTACCGTTTGATACTTTACGTAAGGTAAATGCACTGTGCAAGCCACGGTTACGAATTGCAATAACCACGCCTTCGAATGCTTGCAAACGTTTTTTAGAACCTTCAACAACCCATACTTTCACTTCTAATGTGTCACCTGGACGGAAGCTAGGGATGTTTTGTTTTAATTGTTCATCTTCAAGTTGTTTAATGATGTTGCTCATTTTTGTAAACCTTTTTTAATACTAGAATTAACTGATTAAGCTTGCTCTTTTTTAATTTGAGCGAGCAATTTTTTTTGTTCGTCAGTCAGAGCTAGTTTTTCCAGTAGCTCAGGGCGTCTTAACCACGTTCGCTCAAGGGATTGTTTCAATCGCCATTTGCGAATTTCTTCGTGGTGACCCGACATCAGTATGGGTGGTACAGTAAGCCCGTCTAACACCTCTGGCCGAGTATAATGTGGGCAATCCAATAACCCTGTGGCAAAGGAATCTTCCTCTGCGGAGGCTTGTTTGCCTAATACCCCGGGAATAAATCTTGCAACGGCATCAATTAATGCCATTGCAGGCAATTCCCCGCCAGTAAGAACATAATCGCCGATTGACCATTCTTCATCAATTTCGGTTTGAATCAATCGTTCATCAATGCCCTCGTAACGACCACACACTAAAATGAGTTGTTCATTTTGTGCCAGTTCTTTTACGCCAGCTTGATCCAATTTACGTCCTTGCGGTGACAAGTAAATCACTTTTGCCTTGTGACCGCTCTTGTGATGTGCTTTCGCCTGTTGTTTGGCTTGATGAATGGCATCCCGTAAAGGCTGCACCATCATCAACATTCCCGGCCCACCGCCATAAGGGCGGTCGTCTACGGTATGGTGTTTATCCCAAGTAAAATCCCTCGGATTCACACATTGCACATCCAGCAAATGCTGTTTGACTGCTCGACCTGTTACCCCAAATTCTGTAATTGCTTTAAACATGTCGGGAAACAGGGTGACGATCCCTATAAACATAAATTTCCCCGAGAGTTACTACTTAAAAGCGCCACAGCATACCTGAGATTAGAAACCTGCGTCCCAATCCACTTCTATCGTCTTTGTGGTGAGATCGACTCTTTTAACTACTTGTTCATACAAAAACGGGATTAACCGTTCTTGTTTGCCGAACGCATCTTTGCTATTGGCTCGGACCACCAACACATCATTAGAACCGGTCTCCATCATTTCTGTCACGGCCCCCATGGCGTAACCTTGTAAATTGACCACTTGGCAACCGATCAAATCGTGCCAATAATAATCGCCATCTTCCAATTCAGGAAAAACAGACAAATCTACGCCAATTTCCACATTCGCCAAGGTTTGTGCCATTTCTCGATCGTCAATATTTTTCAATTTCACGATCAATTCATGATTATGATGTTTCCAACTTTCTAATTCGGTAGGTTGCCATTGCCCCTTGATTTTTAAATACCAAGGTTGATAGCTAAAAATGTTTTCAGCGGATTCGGTGGAGGAATAAATACGCAACCAACCACGAATACCGTAAGTCGAGCCGAGTTTTCCGACTACTTCAATACGTTGTTCATTGTGTTGTGTCATATTTATCACCTATACTCAAATCGTTTAATTACGCTGCTTTTTGTGCTTCTTTTACTAAAGAAGAAACACGATCAGACAGGCTTGCACCTTTTTCTAACCACGCATTAACACGGTCTAAATCTAAACGTAAACGTTCAGCGTTACCAGTTGCTAATGGGTTGAAAAAGCCTACACGCTCAATAAAACGACCGTCACGTGGTGAACGGCTGTCAGCGACAACGATTTGATAAAATGGGCGTTTTTTAGCTCCGCCACGAGATAAACGAATGGTTACCATAACCTTCCTCTAATGTTTAATAATAAAAGAAATTCCGTATCGAAGGCACGGAATACTTACTTTTTTCTCTGTATATATAGACAAAAAGCCCAAGGATTATACATTTTTTTAGCAAAAAAGCAAGGAAAAATACAGAGACGGTAGTCCCCCGTACTTGCATATGGGGTTAAGCACATTACGCCACGTTGTGGCTTGCTGCTTTATTTAGGGTTATAATGACCCAAACAATTTTTTAGGAAAGCCTTATGCAAAATTTACTTGTCATTCGTAATGATAAAATTGGTGATTTTATGCTGATTTTCCCCGCATTAGCGTTAATCAAACAATCTGATCCAGATATCAATATTACCGCTTTAGTCCCACATTACACCGCTCCGTTAGCGGAACTTTGTCCTTATATTGATGATGTCATCATTGACAGTCAAAATAAAAAAAACGCCGCCGATTTTCACCGCACTTTGAATCAAATTAAGGCTGTCCAATTTGATGCGGTGATTAGTTTCGTGTCCGACTGGTATAACGCCAAACTCACTTGGCAATCTGGCATTAAATATCGCCTTGCGCCCGCCACCAAGTTATTTCAATTTTTGTATAATCATCGCCTTACCCAACGTCGTTCCCGTTCGGAAAAGGCCGAGTTTGAATATAATTTGGATTTGGCTCGCCAATTTTTGGTCGATCATCACCTTTCCCCAATCGAGCCTCAACCGCCTTATTTAACCTTAGATCAAACTGCGGTGCAAAATCAGCGACTTTTATTAAGCAGACAATTTAATCTCGACCTCAATAAAAAATGGCTATTTGTGCATAGTGGCACGGGGGGATCGGCAAACAGTTTATCGTTGAATCAGTATGAGGCGTTAATCAAGGGCATTTTAGCCGAGTTTGATTGCCATATTGTGTTAACCGCAGGCCCAAATGAAAGTGAAAAAGCGCACCAGCTGGCCCGCATGGTCAATGATGATCATGTGGTTATTTATGATAAAAATAATGGTCTACAAGATTTCACTTATTCTTTAGCTTGTGCCGATTTATTTATAGCGGGTTCTACGGGGCCGTTGCATATTTGTGGGGCGTTGAATATTCCAACCATTGGATTTTATCCAAGCCGTTTATCCGCCATTCCACGCCGTTGGCGACCAATTAATCAAGCAGAACACCATATTGCTTTTTGTCCACCGTTTAGAAAAGACGTTGAAAAGAATTTGACGGTGATTCCGATTTCGGATTGTTTACGAGAGATTATTCCGTTTATTCAAACGCAATGGCAATAAAAAACAAATGCACCTTAATATAAAATCAAGGTGCATTTTTTATTTTTTTGCGCTATTTCTGCTCGTTAAAGGCTTCTAAAGCACGTAACGAATAGGTATAAGCCGCACCGGCATTTAAGGCAATGGCCATGGCTAACGCCGCAGAAACTTCTTCTTCCGTTGCTCCTGCTTTTACAGCATCAGCCGCATGCACTGAAATACAGCTCTCGCAACGAGTAGTCACTGCAACCGCTAAGGCGATTAACTCTCTGGTTTTCGCATCTAATACATTACCCTCCGCCGCTGCCGCACCTAATGCCGCATAGGCTTGTAACATTTTTGGTTGTTTTTTACCTAATTCACCAAAAGATTTTTTAACATGGGAAGTATGGGCTTTCCAATCTGTAAACATAATAAATTCCTTCTTATATCAATTAACGCATGGTGACAAATTCTTCGGAACCTGTCGGATGAATGGCGACGGTGTTATCAAAGTCTGCTTTGGTTGCCCCCATTTTAATGGCGACCGCAAAACCTTGAATCATTTCATCGACACCAAAACCAATACCGTGTAAACCCACCACTTTTTCATCTTTGCCCACACAGACTAATTTCATGCGGCAAGGTTGACGATGTTGGGTAACAGCGGTGTACATTGCGGTGAAAGATGATTTATAGACTTTCACATTTTCTTCGCCGTATTGAGCGATAGCTTGTGGCTCGGTTAAGCCAATGGTGCCGATAGGCGGATGGCTGAACACCACCGTTGGCACTAAATTATAATCTAAATGTTCGTTCGGTTTGTTGTTGAATAAACGTTCGGACAAACGGCGACCTGCCGCTACGGCCACTGGGGTTAATTCGATACCGCCCTCAATAATATCACCGACAGCATAGATGTTCGGTACATTGGTATTTTGGAATTTATCCACTTTGATAAACCCACGTTCGTTAGTGGCAACACCAGTAGCTTGTAAGTTAATCACATCTGTGGCAGGCTCACGACCGATTGCCCACACTAGACTTTCTACCGTGGTTTCACGTCCGTCTTTAAGTTTTAAGGTTAATGTCCCATCCGCATTTTTCACCACTTCTTCTGGTGTTGCTTGGGTATGTAATTGAATACCGTCTTGTGCTAATACTTCTAATAAGGTATCCACGATTAAGGGATCTTGATTACGCAACGGTGCATGTTGACGCACAAATAAATGGCTTTCGACACCAAAGCTGTTAAAGACGCCAGCCAATTCAACGGCAATATAACCGGCTCCTACAATGGCAACAGATTTTGGTAATTCGTTTAATGCAAAGACGCCGTCAGACGTTATGCCGTATTCCGCCCCTTTCACCTTAGGAATACTTGGACGACCGCCGGTGGCAATTAAAATATGATCCGCTGTCACTTGTTCCGTTGAACCGTCAGCATAGCTCACTTCAATGGTTTTTGCGTCAACAAATTTCGCAAAACCGTTTAACACATCCACATTATTTTTACCTAACACATTGCCATAAGATGTGTGAATACGTCCAATATAGGCTTGACGGCTTTCCACTAATTTTGAAAAATCGAATTTATTGACGCTGACATCAAAGCCATAATCTGGGGCATAATGATTAATCGCCTCGGCCACTTGTGCACCATAGAACATGACTTTCTTCGGTACACAACCCACATTGACGCAAGTACCGCCTAAGTGTTTTGCCTCAATAATGGCACATTTTTTGCCATAACTGGCCGCACGGTTAATGGATGCAATACCGCCACTACCGCCACCGATAGCTAAATAATCATAATGTTTTGTCATAAGTGCTTTCCTTTCATTTTCTAAGGGGGAATAATCGGGTCATTCTGGCTAAAAATCGCCTAATAAGCAACCTGATTACATAAATTATTCTAATCGGTTTTATCAATATATAACGCTCAAATTGTAATTAAACCTTTAACCATTCTGCCACTAATTTATCCGTAATTTCTTCATGCGACCACATACTGGTGATTTCAGGCATGGGGAATTTACTGTGATTGTAGCCGACTAATCGGGTGTAATCAAAACTTGCGTGGGGATAACCATTCACGAGCAAAAAGGCTTGATTACCATCTTCCGACCAACAAATTTGAAATTGGCGAGCCTCGTGCCGTCCCTCAATGCTGTCCACGCCATATACATATAAACTATCTACAATCGGCTGCTCTTTGTTGGTTAAATCCATGGCATAAAAATAACCGGTTTCACCGTCATCTTCAAACATTACCACCAAATGATCATGCACCGTGGAATGGGCTCCAAAATGTTTTTTCTGACCGATAAGGTGTTTATCTTCTAATACTAAATGTAACATGGTTTTATTCTCAAAAACGTTGTAAAAAAATACCGCACTTTTTCTCTTTAGAGCCAAAGTGCGGTACCAATTTTAAGATTTTTTTAATCTAATTCAACTCAGATTACGCTTGACCTTTCACCGCTTTTAAGCCTAAGAACGGAGCTTTGTCGCCTAATGCTTCTTCAATACGGATTAATTGGTTGTATTTCGCAATACGGTCAGAACGGCTCATTGAACCGGTTTTAATTTGACCTGCTGCGGTACCCACTGCTAAATCTGCAATCGTTGCATCTTCAGTTTCGCCTGAACGGTGAGAGATAACTGCGGTGTAACCTGCATCTTTCGCCATTTTAATCGCAGCCAACGTTTCAGTTAAAGAACCGATTTGGTTGAATTTGATTAAGATTGAGTTTGCGATACCTTTTTCGATACCTTCTTTCAAGATTTTGGTGTTAGTTACGAATAAGTCATCACCCACTAATTGAACACGGTCGCCCAATACTTTAGTTTGGTAGGCAAAACCTTCCCAGTCTGATTCATCTTGACCATCTTCGATAGACACGATTGGGTATTCTTTGGTTAAGTTTTCAAGATAGTGTGTAAATTCTTGAGAAGTGAAAGTTTTACCCTCACCTTTCATTTCGTATAAACCATTGTCTTTGTTGTAGAACTCAGAAGACGCACAGTCCATAGCTAAAGTCACATCTTTACCTAACACATAACCGGCTTTTTCAACGGCTTCTTTGATACAAGCCAATGCAGCAGCGTTAGATTCTAAGTTAGGTGCAAAACCGCCCTCATCACCCACTGCGGTGCTTAAACCTTTAGATTTCAATACTTTCGCAAGGTTGTGGAACACTTCGGCACCGATACGTAATGCTTCACGTAAGGTTTTTGCACCCACTGGTTGAATCATAAATTCTTGAATATCCACGTTGTTGTCAGCGTGTTCACCACCATTGATGATGTTCATCATTGGTAATGGCATAGAGTATTGACCTGGTGTGCCGTTTAATTCAGCAATGTGAGCGTAAAGTGGTAAACCTTTCGCTGCAGCAGCAGCTTTTGCGTTAGCTAAAGATACCGCTAAAATAGCGTTTGCACCGAATTTTGATTTGTTTTCTGTGCCATCTAAATCGATCATGATTTGGTCGATTTCAGCTTGGTTTAACGCATCTTTACCAACAACCGCTTTGGCGATTTCGTTGTTTACTGCAGAAACGGCTTTTAATACACCTTTACCTAAGAAACGTGCTTTATCACCATCACGTAATTCTAATGCTTCACGAGAACCTGTTGATGCACCAGATGGTGCAGCTGCTAAACCAACATAACCGCCCTCTAAATGCACTTCTGCTTCAACGGTTGGGTTACCACGTGAGTCAATGATTTCACGGCCGATGACTTTAACGATTTTTGCCATTTTTTGTTTTCCTTCTATTTAAGTTAATCTAAAATTCGTGTTTTAAAACTATCCCGATATGGTATAGATCTTTGTGCCTTTTGTCTTGTAAAAAATCACCATATTTTGATCTAACATCGGGTTTTGCCCTTATTTGCCCTGATTTTCTTTCGCTGCTTTGACAAATCCAGCAAATAATGGATGTCCGTCCCTTGGTGTTGACGTAAATTCAGGGTGGAATTGACAAGCCACAAACCAAGGGTGATTTGGTACTTCAATAATTTCCACTAATTTTTTATCCGCACTTAAGCCAGTGACTTTTAAGCCGGCTGCCTCAATTTGTGGCAACAAGGTATTGTTCACTTCATAACGGTGACGGTGACGTTCTTCAATGGTTTCTTTGCCATACAGTTCACGTGCTTTCGAGCCATCCACCAAATGACATTGTTGAGCCCCTAAACGCATGGTGCCACCTAAATCGGATTTATCGGTGCGAGTTTCCACTTGGCCTGTGGCATCTTGCCATTCGGTGATTAAACCGACCACAGGTTGTGGGCAGGCTTTATCAAATTCAGACGAGTTTGCTTGCGTTAACCCTGCCACATGACGAGCATATTCAATCAAGGCCACTTGCATACCTAAGCAAATGCCTAAGTAAGGAATATTATTTTCTCGAGCATATTGTGCGGTGAGAATTTTGCCCTCAACCCCACGATAACCAAACCCACCTGGCACTAAAATACCGTCCACGCCTTTTAAAATCTCAACGCCTTTGGTTTCCACATCTTGCGAGTCGATATATTTAATATGCACTGTTAAGCGATTGGTTAAGCCGGCATGTTTTAAGGCCTCGTTCACTGATTTATAGGCATCAGGCAATTCGACATATTTGCCGACCATACCGATAGTCACTTCGCCGGTTGGGTTGGCTTGACGATATAACACTTGCTCCCATTCGGAAAGATCCGCCGGTTTGCAATCTAAATGGAAACGTTGGCACACAAAATTATCTAGCCCTTGTGATTGCAATAAGGCAGGAATTTGATAGATAGAATCCACATCTTTTAGGGAAATCACCGCTTTTTCTGGCACATTACAGAACAAGGCAATTTTCGCTCGCTCATTACTTGGTACCATGCGGTCTGAACGGCAAATTAACACATCAGGTTGAATCCCGATAGACAATAATTCTTTCACCGAATGTTGGGTCGGTTTGGTTTTCACTTCGCCGGCGGTTGGAATGTAAGGTACCAAGGTTAAGTGCATAAACATGGTGCGTTCACGCCCCACTTGTGCTGCAAGCTGACGTAAAGATTCCAAAAATGGCAGAGATTCAATATCCCCCACGGTGCCGCCCACTTCAATAATGGCCACATCATGACCTGCCGCACCGTCAATCACACGTGCTTTGATTTCATTAGTAATATGCGGAATCACTTGAATTGTCGCACCTAAATAATCACCACGACGCTCTTTGCGTAATACTTCGGAATAAATTTTACCGGTGGTGAAATTGTTGCGTTTGGTCATTTTGGTACGAATAAAACGTTCGTAGTGACCTAAATCTAAATCGGTTTCCGCACCGTCTTGGGTCACAAACACTTCGCCGTGTTGGGTTGGCGACATGGTACCAGGGTCAACATTAATATAAGGATCAAGTTTCATAATGGTGACATTTAAGCCACGAGCTTCTAAAAGGGCCGCTAAGGACGCTGCTGCAATGCCTTTACCTAACGATGAAACCACACCGCCTGTTACGAAAATATAATTGGTTGTCATAAGTGAGATCTTGTTTTGATAGTGAAAAATAAATGCGATACGCTGTATCAGGACGGAAAAACATTGTACAAGAAAGTGCGGTGTAATTCAATTCAAGATCGTGAAATAATCATAGAACTTTTGATTAAATTAAACGTCTTAGTTAAATCCATAATTTAACTTTTGAGTCAATCTTACAATGAAAAAATACGGTTATCTGATTTTACCCCTTTTACTGGCAGCTTGCAGCAGTGCCACATCCACAACAAATCAACACCAGCCAGCACAAGAGCGAGCTAGAGCCATCATGCTACAAGGCGTAGAACTCTACAAACAGCAATCTTACACCCAAGCCATGCCCTTATTACAACAAGCGACAGAACAGGGCGATATGAAAGCCTCTCGCTATATCGGCTTGATGTATCTTAATGGCGAAGGTGTCACCAAATCGCCAAGTAAAGCCTTTGCTGCCTTTACCACAGCAGCCAATCGTGGTGATATTACTTCCCAATATTGGCTCGGTTATCTGTATGAAAATGGTATTGGCGTTGAAAAAAACCTCACTACCGCCATACAGTGGTATGAAAAATCCGCCGCTCGTGGCGATCATGTTTCGCAACCGGCAATGGATGCGTTAAAACGTTTAAATTTAACCAAATAGGAAAGCAAATGAAAAAATTAATCTTAACTGGCCTTACTTGTGCCATGGCAAGCACCGCTTATGCCCAAATTGAAAGCGTAACAGCCGTCACAACACCCAATGGTTTAGGTCAACGAGTCACCCAAGCCGTGGTGAATTATCCAGAAAACACCTGTTTAACTGCGGTGCAAAAAACGGATTTTTCTGTTGAAAATCGAACCATTACTGACGTAACTTTACATGATGCAAAATGTGTCAATCAGCTTGTATTAGCACTGGATCCACAAGATGCAGATGCGGCCACGACGGAAAAATTAGGCAATGATCGCTCCGCCCCTTACACCGAACGTCACATCAGCTTAACCGTGAAACAAGTCAATTCATTAACCAGTCAATCTGGTCAAGTAAAACCGAGCGAATTAACCAGTAGCAAGGTGATTAATCAAGTGGTGGACGATTTCCAACAAGCGGAATTTAAAGATGAAAGCGGTGTGGTGGTGAAATATAATTTATTTGTACCAAAAAATTATGACCCGAAAAAAGCCTATCCGTTGGTGATGTTTATTCATGATGCTGGTTCCACCAACAGCAATGTGAAACATACTTTATTACAAGGCAATGGTGCCACGTCTTTTGCTCGTCCAGAATGGCAAGCAAAACATGAAGCCTTTGTCTTAGCACCGCAGTTTGATCATGCCATTGTGAATGATAAATCAGAAGATCCTGCCGATCTTGAACCAACGATTAATTTAATTAAATCCTTGGTAAAACAATACAATATCGACCCAAACCGCCTTTACACCACAGGGCAATCTGGTGGTGCCATGATGTCTATTGCCATGAACATCAAACACCCTGATTTCTTTGCAGCGAGTTATATTGTGGCAGGGCAGTGGGAACCGAGTGTTACCGCACCTATGGCGAAAAATAATATTTTTGTGTTAGTGTCAGAAAATGATGCCAAAGCCTTTCCAACGGAAAATGAAATCATGAAAGTGTTGGCAGAAAATGGGGCAACGGTGAAAGAAAGCCACGGTTGGAATGCACAAGCATCCGTGACGGAATTAAATGAAAAAGTAAATGCGTTGCTTGCCCAAGGTGGCAATATTCATTACGCCAGTTTCACTGGTGGCACTTTGCCAATGGAGCAAAACTCACAAAGCAAAGGGGCAGCCCACATGGGAACGTGGCAAGTGGCGTATAATTTAGACGCCATTAAGGAGTGGTTGTTTAGTCAGCGTAAGGCAAAATAGGAAAAAAGTGCGGTGTTTTTCACCGCACTATTTTTGGTAATTAAGAATTTTCGCTTTTTGTAATTCAAAAAAGATAAAGTTAAAAATACTCATTTAAGGTTTGACAAGCCCTGTCATGCCCACTTTGGCAAGCTTTGGTAAACCATTCTTTTGCTTTGCTCTTATTCGGGTTTACGCCATAACCATTATAGTACACTGCCCCAAGATTATATTGAGCATCACGCTGCCCTTGATTAGCAGCTTTAATCCATAAATCGACAGCTTTTGCATAATCTTGTTTTACTCCAAAGCCATTACTATAGAGTACCCCTAATTGGAACTGAGCATATTTCTCACCTTGATTTACCGCTTTGATATACCATTCTTTCGCTTTCACATAGTCTTGTTTTATTCCGTTTCCTTCTTGGTAAGCCAAACCAACCGCTGTTTGGCAGATCACATTGCCATTTTTGGCACAATCAATAGCATCGGAATAAGGGACTGATTCTGCATAACTTAGATGAACAATCCCCATGGCTAGTAGGGCAGGAATGATAAATTTAGACTTGTTTAACATAAGATTTTCCTTTTTATGATTGAATAAAAAATGCTACAATCATTCTTTTTTGCACAATTCAATATAGTTTAATCGGCTCGAATATTGAGCTTTTTCTTGGTGATAAAACAGTTTTAATTTAATTCGTAAGGCAACGCCTGCAATTGCAAACGTACTTCCGAGTTTGGCAAACGAAACACCTGTTCAGGCGTGATGTCATTGCTTAATACCACTTGCAACCATAAAACGCCGTCAATATTCACCGCATTTAAAATGGTGCCAGTGGCTCGCCAGCCACTTTCCAGTTGCATTTCAATTTCACCACCGATTTCAGGCGTGAAATCCGTATCGGCTTTAAAGGCAAACATAGCCCGTTTATTAGCCCCCCGATATTTGGCTCGAGCAATGGTTTCTTGACCAATATAACAGCCTTTTTGGAACGAGATAGCCTGTTCCAAGGCTTGTAAATTCACCGCTTGCGGAATAAATTCCCCTTGGGTTTTATCAGTGAGCAAGGGATAGCCTTGTTGAATATCGGCGAGTTGCCATTGGGTAAAATCAGCATTAATTTGCACCGAACTTTCAGGATTAATAAATATTTCCCGGTTGGCAAAGGCGACGCTAATTTGTGCCGAAATGTCGTTATCTTCGTTAATCAAGCCGATAATCTCGGCATTTACTATGGTAAAGGTAACTTTAGAAAATACCGCATATTTTTTTAATTGCGCAAGGCCAATTTCCACCAAAGAATGGTGCATAACAGCATAAAATTGTGTCTCTGCCACCCGAATTAAACGGAACACCGACATGATTTTCCCTTTGGGATCGCAATGTGCGGTGATGGTGCTATCACCAACGGCTAATTTGCTGATATCACAGGTAAGTTGCCCTTGTAAATATTTTTCTGCGTCTACGCCAGTAATATCCAGCAGACGATAAGGTTCAAGCGAAATAACAGCCATAACGTCCCCCTATTCCAAATTCTGAATTTGTTCACGCATTTGCTCAATTAATACTTTGAGTTCCACCGCTGACGCCGTGGTTTCCGCATTAATAGATTTAGATGCGAGCGTGTTGGATTCACGGTTCAGTTCTTGCATCATAAAATCTAATTTACGCCCGACTGCCCCGCCTTTTTTCAAAATAGAATGGGTTTCTTTGATGTGCATTTGCAAGCGATCCAATTCTTCCGCCACATCCACACGCTGTGCCAACAAAATCATTTCTTGTTCTAAACGGGTGGGATCGGGTTGAAGTTGGATTTCGTCAAAACGTTGCAATAAGCGATCTCGCTGCCATTGCAAAATCTCCGGCATTTTCGACCGCACTTTATCGGCCTCCACGCCAATGGCTTGCAAACGTTGCTCAATCACCTCTTTAAGTTTATCGCCCTCACGACCACGCATGGCAATAAAGTCTTGCAATAGTTGATCAAAACCCGTCAATAAATCTTGGCTAATCACATCCACATCTTGCTCAGGCGTTTCGACCACACCGGGGTAACGCAACACGTCAGTGAGATTAATCTCGCCCTCACCCGCTTGAGTTTTAATCCATTTCAAGGATTGAATCACTTGTTCAGCCAGAGCTTGATTTAAGTTTAGGCTGGTGGCCGTTTGTTTTTTGCTATCAATTCGCAAACTACATTCAATTTTGCCTCGGGTGAGATTTTGGCGAAGTTTTTCACGCAAGGTGTTTTCTAAGCCTCGAAATTGTTCAGGCAAACGGAAGAAATTTTCTAAATAACGTTGGTTCACTGAGCGGATTTCCCACACAGCGTCGCCCCAGTCTTTTTTGATTTCAATTCGGGCGAAAGCGGTCATGCTGTAAATCATATTTTTATCCTTTGTGATATCTATTTACCGTTCTTATTCTAACGTTAAATTTCGTTTCTGTCATTTTGCGTGCTAAAATAACCGCACTTTTTTTGAATAAGGAATTTATTATGCGTCCAGACAACCGTGCCAATCACGCCCCACGCCCCATTAAAATGACTCGCCATTACACCAAACACGCCGAAGGATCGGTGCTGGTGGAATTTGGTGAAACCAAAGTCATTTGTACGGCCAGTGTAGATGAATCCGTCCCTCGTTTTTTAAAAGGACAAGGCCAAGGTTGGGTGACGGCAGAATACGGCATGTTACCTCGTTCTACTCATAGCCGTATGCAACGTGAGTCTGCCAAAGGCAAGCAAAGTGGTCGCACCATGGAAATTCAGCGTTTAATTGCTCGTTCATTGCGTGCGGTGATCGATTTAACAGCATTAGGTGAGCGGACGATTACGTTAGATTGTGATGTGATTCAAGCCGACGGGGGCACACGTACCGCCTCGATTACAGGGGCTTGTGTGGCATTAATTGATGCGGTGAATGGATTGATTGCCAAGGGCGTATTAAAAACCAATCCTATCAAAGGGTTAGTCTCAGCGATTTCCGTTGGCATTGTGAACGGTGACGCTGTATGTGATTTAGAATATGTGGAAGATTCTAATGCCGAAACGGACATGAATGTGGTGATGATGGAAGATGGGCGAATGATAGAAGTGCAAGGCACAGCAGAGGGCGAGCCATTTTCCCACGACGAACTGTTGACGTTGTTAGCACTCGCTAAACAGGGTTGTGAACAGATTTTTGTGGCACAAAGAGCAGCGTTAAATAGATAATAACTGTAGGGGCGTATTGCATACGCCCTATATATGACGGAGCGTGATTTGGGCGTATGCAATACGCCCCTACAATATAATTTCGAATAATGGTAGATCAAAATGCAAGATTACAAACAACAATTTATCCAATTTGCTTTAAGTCGCAATGTGTTACGTTTCGGTGAATTTACCTTAAAATCCGGCAGAAAAAGCCCATATTTTTTTAATGCAGGTTTATTTAATACCGGAGCCGATCTCGCCAAATTAGGCGAGTTTTACGCCAAAGCCATTGTGGCAAGTGGCTTAAATTATGATGTGATTTTCGGACCAGCGTACAAAGGCATTCCCATTGGTACAACGGTTTCGGTGGCGTTATTTAATCAATTCGGCTTAGATAAACCAGTGTGCTTTAACCGTAAAGAGGCTAAAGATCACGGTGAGGGCGGAAATCTAATCGGCTCCCCATTACAAGGCAAAGTGTTGTTGGTAGATGATGTCATTACAGCGGGAACCGCCATTCGAGAGGCCATGGATATTATTGCGGCTAACGGGGCAAGTTTAAGTGCGGTGGTGATTGCATTAAACCGTAAGGAAAAAGGCAAAGGCGAATTGTCGGCGATTCAAGAAGTAGAACGAGATTATCAATGTGATGTGTTGTCGATTGTGGATTTAGATGATTTGATGATGTTTATTGAAAATGATCCAGAATATCGCCAGTATTTGCCTGCAATGCGAGCGTATCGTGAACAGTTCGGGGTATAAGCTAAAATACACATTTGGGATAAAATGGAATGCCTAGAAAAGCGTTGACTTTTCTAGGCATTTGTTTATTTGATTTCGACTTGTAACGGTTTCGTAATATCGATAGCGGAAATATCATTGCCGCCTTTTAAAGGATGCAATTTTTTCATTAAAGCATCATCTCTTTTATCGGCTTTATCTGAAAATAGATCGTAATTTGGATCAAGTTTTGCATTAGAAATGCCGATCCAATTTGCAATGCCATTGGTAAAATTTAATGGCGATTTGTAGGCTTTAATGTAAGTCTGTTCCACGTCATCTGACGAAAGTTTGAATAAAGGGATTTCGTAGTGATGGGGTTCTAGATTAGCATTATTTAACAAAATACTTCCTTTTTCATCTTTTATATGGGAAAGCCCATGATCAGAAAAATAAGTAATAGAAAATTTTCTACCTGTTTTTATTTCATTTTCAGTGAGTTTAGTATAGACTGACTTTATAAACTCATCTGTTTTCTTAATAGATGAAATATAACAATTCAGATACCAGTAATTTTTATCTATCTTATTATCATTAAATATTTTTTTGTAATCTGTGAGTCTACCACAAGCCCCAACGTGTGAACCGTATAAGTGTAATACTATAAAACGTTTTTGTTTTTCCGGTTGGTTAAGCACTTTTTGTAATTCTGGCAATAATAGAAAGTCACTGGTATTTTTATCCGAATATTGTCCATTTTTCAGAAATTTTTGATGATGACTTCTTTTTCCAATGGCAGCAATGGGGGTATCATATTTTCCTAACCCACCTTGATTGGATATCCAATAAGTGTCAATCTCTGCTGAGTTGATTAGATCAACGAGATTTAAATTATAGTTCTCATCGCCAGTTTCTTTATTTGAATTGGTCAAGATTCTTTTGAGTGAAGGGACAGTATTTAATCCTGCAGGCTCAAATCCATCTACAATAACCGCTTTTGAACTGGATATAAATGGCGTATTATTAATTGGATAACCATAAACATAATGATAATCCTTTCTCGCACTTTCTCCTATAATCAGCACATAATCATCATATTTTGATTTATCTGTTAATGTTGTTTCACCCCATTCATTTTTAATACCAATATTATTTAATCTATCTAATTCAACTTTTACTTTTTGATATTCCGTATTAGTTACTTTGAAAAAATCAAATACAGGAGTATTAAATAACATTGTAATTGTTAAACAGGACAAAAATAATTTATTTTTATGTAATGCAATGTGGAATTTTTGGCTGATATATCTAAAGAGCAAAAGCAATATAGGAATAGCGATCGCATATAAATAACTTTTATAGGAAATACTTAATAAAAATTCTTTACTTTCTGAAACATCTGTTGCGAATACGGAGGCAATATAAGCATAGGTTGGTTTTCCAAAATTTAATCCAACGGGTGTATATAACGCATAGATAAGAATAAAGGGGAATAGCACAAAATAAAATATTTTCTTTGAACTATTTAAAATAATAATTAGACAGGATAATAAGATAATATTAAACAATGGCGGTTTGGGAAATAAACCAGAGCCACGTAACACTAATTTTGAGAGTGTCAATATAATAGTAATTGAAATAAGTGCAAAGATAAATTTTTTCAGATTTTGTAAAGAAAAGCTAGACTTTAGTTTACGAAATACCGATACTGTTGGCTGTTGGCTGTTGGCTGTTGGCTGTTGGCTGTTGGCTGTTGGTTAGCATAATTATTTCCTTAATATAAATTAATATTCCCATTCATCCGGCTCAATCCCCAATTCACGCATAATTGCTTTGGCGTGTTCTGGGATTTCATTATTGTGATCTTTCAGTAAATCTTCGTCAGTGGGTAATGGTTGTCCAGTAAAAGCGTGTAGAAAGGCCTCGCACAATAATTCGCTGTTAGTGGCATGACGTAGGTTTTTAATTTGGCGACGAGTGCGTTCATTGGTTAAAATTTCCAATACTTTAATCGGAATAGATACCGTGATTTTTTTAACTTGCTCGCTTTTTTTACCGTGTTCTGCATAAGGGCTGATGTACTTGCCGTTCCAGTTCGCCATAATCTGTCCTATATTCCTTTAGAAATTAAGGGTATTTTAATCAAAAAGTCAGGGAATAACAATCTACTATTTTTTCTGACACTTCGGGCAGAAGAAACTATTTCGCTGCCCAATCACTAAACTGTCAATTTTTGCACCGCAGTTTGGACAGTTTTTCCCCGCCTTGCCATAAATTTGAAGTTCTTGAGCAAAATAACCGGGTTTGCCATCAGGTTGCAGAAAGTCTTTTAGCGTGGTACCACCTTGTTCAATGGCACGTAGTAGCTCTTTTTTAATGGTCGTCACTAGCAATTCGGCTTGTTTTTTTGTAATTGTGCTAGCTAATTTTTGCGGATGAAGTCCACATTGAAATAACACTTCGTTGGCATAAATATTGCCAACGCCGACCACAACCGCATTATCCATCAGAAAGATTTTAAGTGCGGTGGATTTTTTGCGAGATTTTTTAAACAAATAATCGGCAGTAAATTGATCGGAAAGCGGTTCAGGCCCGAGTTTCATAAAAAGATAAAACTCATCTAAATTATCCGTCCAAAGCCATGCCCCAAAACGACGTGGATCGTTATAACGCATAATTTTGCCGTTGTTTATCACCATATCCAGATGATCGTGTTTTTCTATCGGATCATTTTTTTGCACAATACGAACTGATCCTGACATACCTAAATGCCCAATAATAAAGCCTTTTTCCGTGTGAATAATTAGGTATTTAGCACGGCGTGAAAGTGCGGTGATTTTTACTTGAGAAAGTTGACCGAGTTCAGGCGAAATTGGCCAGCGTAATTTGGGTTGGCGAACAATGATTTTTTCAATAGTAAAACCAGTCAGGTAAGGAGCAATACCATTTTTAGCGGTTTCCACTTCGGGTAATTCGGGCATATTGTTTTCCTTTTACCCTCACCCTAGCCCTCTCCCAAAGGGAGAGGGGACAATTTTAGATGAACAAAAATAAAATTCTTTAAACTATTCCCTCTCCCTTTGGGAGAGGGCTAGGGTGAGGGTGTGAGGGTTATAAAAAAACCCGAACAAGTCGGGTTTTTGATTCTGTAAAAACGAAATTATTTGATTTTCGCTTCTTTATAAACAACGTGTTTACGCACCACTGGATCAAATTTTTTGATTTCCATTTTTTCAGGCATATTACGTTTGTTTTTTGTTGTTGTGTAGAAATGACCAGTTTCAGCGGTTGAAACTAATTTAATTTTCTCACGAGCACCTTTAGCTGCCATGTTTTAGCTCCTTAGATTTTCTCGCCACGAGCACGGATTTCAGCTAATACTGCATCAATGCCTTTTTTATCAATAATACGCATACCTTTCGCTGTTAAGCGTAAAGTCACGAAACGGTTTTCACTCTCAACCCAAAAACGGTGAGTGTGTAAGTTTGGTAGAAAACGACGACGAGTCGCATTCAATGCGTGCGAGCGGTTGTTACCAACGGCTGGACGCTTGCCTGTTACTTGACAGACTCTAGACATAATAAAACTCCAATAATTAAATATAAGCTCGAGCTTACGGTTCGGATACAATTTCAAGGAAAGCCTTGATAGCTACCTCGTCAGGTCGCTCGTTACCGACCCGCTTACTATATTAAAGGCTGTGAATTATACTCACATAATTCGACTTTCTCAAGGAAAAAATACATTTTCTGTAAAAAAGACGTAAGATTTTGCCCTCATGGCAGACATGATCCTATAAAATGCACTTTTCTGCAAAGGAAAAATAGCCGCCTTTGCCAATAATAAAATGATCCAACACTTGAATATCCATTAATTTGGCGGCTTGTTGAATTTCTGCGGTAATTAATCGATCGGAATGGCTCGGTTCTGCCAAACCTGATGGGTGATTATGTGCCAAAATAAGGGCCGCAGCATTGCAATATAAGGCGGTTTTAATGATTTCTCGGGGATGAATACTGGCGGATCGGACGCTACCGAAAAACATGTCTTCTTGTTTGATTAAGCGATGTTGCCCATCAAGAAAAAGGACTAAAAAAACTTCTCGTTCATATTGTTCCATTTCCGCTTGTAAATAGAGGCGAACGGTTTCAGACTCGTTGAACGTATGGGAAAATTGCATTTCCTGCAATAAATAGCGTTTGGTCATTTCGGTGCAGGCTTGTAGTTGGATAAATTGGGTAATGCCAATGCCTTTGAATGCACAAAATTGTTGTTGAGAGGCAGAAATGAGGCCTCGTAATGATCCAAAATGTTGAATTACCGCATGGGAAAGTTGTGTAACGGGGCAACCTTTGATACCCGTGCGTAAAAAAATCGCCAACAATTCTGCGTCGCTTAAAGCGGTTGCGCCAAATTGGAGTAATTTTTCTCGAGGCATTAAAACAGCGTTTTCCATTTATCATTCCTAAAAATGGGGTTTATTTGCACCGCACTTTGCAATTATTTTGATGAGAAAGCGAGAAATTTTGTTCAATTTTGGAATGCAGATCACAAAATACAGTTTTTTATTTGCGGAAATTGAAGTAGAATGGGCGTCTAATGATGTGAAAGGGGACTAACAATGACAACATTGCAAAATAAACGTATTGTAATGGGAATAACAGGCGGTATTGCTGCTTATAAAACCATTGAATTGATTCGTTTATTGCGTAAAGTTGGGGCCGAAGTCAGAGTGGTTCTTACGCCAGCAGCCGCAGAATTTGTTACCCCGCTAACTTTGCAAGCCATTTCTGGTAATCCTGTGTCGCAATCGTTACTGGATCCGCAAGCCGAATTAGCCATGGGGCATATTGAATTAGCCAAATGGGCGGAACTAGTTGTGATTGTTCCTGCCAGTGCGGATTTTATCGCTCGACTGAATGTGGGCATGGCCAATGATTTGCTTGCTACCCTTTGTTTAGCCACATCCGCCCCGATTTTATTGGCGCCCGCCATGAATCAGCGTATGTATGCGCAATCTGTCACTCAACAAAATATTCACGCTTTACGCCAACGTGGTATGCAGTTTATTGGCCCCAATGCGGGCGAACAGGCTTGTGGCGATGTGGGCTATGGACGGATGTCGGAACCCCATGAAATTTTCACGGCGATTGAAAACCATTTTACTGTTTCGCAAGATTTAGTCGGGTTGAATGTGGTGATTACTGCAGGCCCAACCCAAGAGGCCATTGATCCCGTGCGTTATATTAGTAATCACAGCTCAGGCAAAATGGGCTTTGCATTGGCCGAGTCCTTTGTTCAACGAGGGGCCAATGTCACGTTAATTAGTGGTCCTGTGAATCTGCCAACGCCCGCCAAGGTGAAACGCCTTGATGTGCTGTCTGCTCAACAAATGTGGCAAGTCGCCCTTGAAAGTGCGGTGAAAAATCACCTTTTTATTGCTTGCGCTGCAGTGGCGGATTATCGTGTTGCTGAGATTGCTGAACAGAAGATTAAAAAGTCTGGCGATGAAATGCAACTTCGCTTAATTAAAAATCCAGATATTGTGTCGGATGTGGGGCATTTAACCGAACATCGCCCGTTTACCGTGGGGTTTGCGGCGGAAACGCAGCAAGTCGCCCAGTATGCACAGGATAAATTAGTGCGTAAAAAATTAGATATGATTTGTGCCAATGATGTGTCAAACGGACAAGTTTTTGGTCAAGATAACAATGCGTTAACCTTGTATTGGGCCACGGGTTCCATCGCCTTGCCAGAAACGAGTAAAGCGCAATTAGCACAACAAGTCGTCAACAAAATCATTGAGAGATACCATGCAAAATAAGAAAAAAATTGATGTAAAAATTTTAGACAGCCGAATTGGCCAAGATTTTCCATTACCCACCTATGCCACTTCGGGATCTGCGGGTTTAGATTTACGTGCGTTGTTAGAACAAAGCATCGAAATTCAACCGGGTGAAACCAAACTGATTCCAACAGGTTTGTCCATTTATATTGCCGATCCAAATTTAGCCGCAGTGATTTTGCCACGTTCTGGCTTAGGCCATAAACATGGGATTGTCTTGGGTAATTTAGTCGGTTTGATCGACAGCGATTATCAAGGGCCGTTAATGGTTTCCATGTGGAATCGAGGCGATCAACCGTTTAAAATTGAAGTGGGTGATCGCATTGCGCAACTCGTGTTTGTGCCAGTGGTGCAAGCGGAATTTAATCTTGTAGAAGACTTCATTCAAACTGACCGAGGCCTAGGTGGTTTTGGACATTCAGGTAAGCAATAATGGTAGAACAGTTGGAAATTGCCGATCTTGAACCCGTTGTGGTGGAGCAATCGGCACCCAAAATTGAAAAACGCAGCGTTAAAGAGCGGCGCCAACAAGTATTAGCGGTGTTGGCCAGCATGTTACATTCTGAACGAGGCATGGAACGCATGACCACAGCACGCCTTGCAGAGGCGGTGGGCGTGTCGGAGGCTGCATTATATCGTTATTTTCCGAGTAAAACGAAAATGTTCGAGGCGTTGATTGAGAACATTGAACAGAATTTATTTATCCGTATTTCGCAATCCACTAAATTGGAAACGAACACGCTGAATCGTGTGCGTGATATTTTACAGATGATCTTAGATTTTGCGCGTAAAAATCCTGGTATGACACGCGTGTTAACTGGTCATGCACTGATGTTTGAAGATGCCCAATTACAGGCGCGTGTTGCACAATTTTTTGACCGTCTTGAATTGCAATTTGTGAATATTTTACAAATGCGGAAATTGCGCGAGGGGCGTGTTTTTGCGGTAGATGAACGTACTATCGCAAGCTATTTAGTGACCTTTTGCGAGGGGCAATTTATGCGTTATGTACGGACCAATTTTCGCCGTAGCGTCAATCAAAGTTTTGAACAGCAATGGCAATTAATCGAGCCATTATTCGCTTAGGATATTGGCATGATTATTCCTTGGCAAGAGATTGAAGAAGACACGCTGATTAATCTCGTCGAAAGTTTTATTTTGCGAGAAGGCACTGATTACGGGATTGAAGAATTATCGCTCGCACAAAAAACAGAAAATTTACTCGATCAAATTCGACAAGAAAAAGTGGTCATTGTTTGGTCAGAGTTACATGAAACCATTGATATTAAAAATAAAAAGGATTTTCTGCGTTAGGTTTGTTTATCTCAAGGCACGGCAGGGGAGATAGCAAAGCCTAGCAGCGATTAGGACAAAGAGGTTATTTATGTCAGAACAAGTAGTACAGCAAGTTGAACCCCAACAAGAAAAGAAAATTACTCACCGCATGGATCCCACCATTGAGTGGTTTGTTTCCCATTGCCATATTCATAAATACACCATGAAAACCACCATGATTCATGCGGGAGAAAAAGCCGAAACCTTATACTATTTAATCCGAGGTTCAGCCTCTGTATCAACCAAAGACGAAGACGGCAAAGAAATGTTGTTGACCTATTTAAGCTCAGGGGATTTTTTTGGCGAGGCGGGATTATTTAAAGAAGATGAAGTACGCTCTGCTTGGATCCGTGCTAAAACGACGTGTGAAGTGGCGGAAATTTCCTATAAAAAATTCCGTCAGTTGGTGCAAGTTAACCCTGAAGTGTTGATGATTTTGGCAGGACAAATTGCCAAACGTTTAAGAACCACCTCACAACAAGTGAAAAATTTAGCGTTTTTAGACGTTACGGGTCGCATTGCACAAACCCTGTTAAATCTTGCCAAAATGCCGGAGGCTATGACGCACCCCGAGGGCATGCAAATTAAAATTACCCGCCAAGAAATCGGCCAAATGGTCGGTTGTTCAAGGGAAACCGTAGGGCGGATTTTGAAAATGTTAGAAGATGAGCATTTGATTAGTGCGCATGGTAAAACCATCGTGGTGTATGGTGAACACATACAGTGATTTAAGATAGCTTAGAAGTGCGGTGTTTTTCACCGCATTTTTTTATAGATCATCGGCTAAAATCTGATATATTAACTCAAGTATTTTAATTGAGGATCTTCACATGAAAAAAGACGAAGTTGGACATAATTTTTTAGCTCGTTTAGGTAAAACCCGCTTACGCCCAGGTGGCAAAAAAGCTACCGATTGGTTGATTGCCAATGGCGATTTTGATGCGAATAAAAAAGTGCTTGAAGTGGCTTGTAATATGGGGACCACCGCTATTGGATTGGCCAAACAATTTGGTTGCCAAATTGAGGGCGTGGATTTAGACGAAGTGGCCTTGGAAAAAGCTCAAAAGAATATTGAGGCCAATGGCTTACAGGATAAAATCCACGTGCAACGTGCCAATGCCATGAAGTTACCTTTTGAAGATAATACCTTTGATATTGTGATTAACGAGGCCATGCTCACCATGTTGCCGGTGCAAGCGAAAATGAAAGCGGTAGAAGAATATTTTCGTGTGCTTAAGCCGAATGGATTTTTATTAACCCATGATGTCATGCTGACGACTACCGAGGCCGAACCTGTTATTAAGCAGTTGCGAGAGGCGATTAATATTACTGTCACACCACTGACCCGTGAGGATTGGACGCAATTATTTAAAGACAGCGGTTTCCGCAATGTGGACAGTTTCCATGGTGACATGAGTTTGTTATCCCCGAAAGGCATGATTCATGATGAGGGCTTATTGGGGGCATTACGCATTGTGTCGAATGCCATGAAGTCAGAAAATCGGGAAACCTTTAAAAAAATGTTCAAAGTGTTTAACGATCCAGAAAAGAAACTGAATTTTATTGCGGTATGTAGCCAAAAATAAACCGATTTTCGGCAAAAATGCCAAAAAGATCGAAAAGTGCGGTGAATTTCACCGCACTTTTTTGTATGATAGTCCGTAGTGATGTTAAGCGAGCGCTATTATGCTCGGTTTTTTTTATATGATTGATGATGGGGGAAATGATGGCGGCAGCAGAAAGTGCCAATCAATTAGTTCAGGTCGTGGTGTTATTGAGCGCAGCTGTGTTGGCGGTGCCTTTATTTAAACGGCTAGGATTAGGCTCTGTACTCGGTTATTTGGCCGCAGGGCTGGCGATAGGCCCTTTTGGTTTACAGTTATTTAGCGATCCCAATTCGATTATTCACGTAGCAGAACTGGGCGTGGTGATGTTCCTGTTTATTATCGGCTTAGAAATGAAACCCTCCCATCTATGGGGCTTACGCCGCCAAATCTTTTGCTTAGGCACGTTACAAGTCAGCCTGTGTGGGGCGTTGCTGATGTTGGTGGGAATTTACTTATTAGATTTCGCTTGGCAAACGGCCTTTGTGATTGGCGCAGGGTTTGTGCTAAATTCCACCGCAATCATTATGCAGGTCCTCGCCGAACGTGGTCAAATGAGCAGCCAAAGTGGCCAGAAAATGATTTCCATTTTGTTGTTTGAAGATCTTTTAATTGTGCCAATCTTGGCGATTGTGGCATTTTTATCCCCGATTGATAAACACGTCAGCAAGCCACTGTGGGAAAATCTGGCGATTGGCACGGGTTCCCTTACCATGTTAGTGGTCGCTGGCGTGTGGCTGTTGAACCCTTTGTTCCGCATTCTCGCTCGCACCAAATTACGTGAAATGATGACCGCTGCTGCCTTGCTTGTGGTGTTAGGCGCCGCCCTATTAATGGAGGCCAGTGGACTGTCTGCCGCCATGGGGGCTTTTATTGCGGGCGTGTTATTATCTAACTCCAGTTTTCGCCATCAACTTGAAGCCGATATTGAACCCTTTCGTGGCCTATTATTAGGGCTGTTCTTCTTGGGCGTCGGCATGTCGTTAGATTTAGACTTGGTGTTGCATAATTTTGGCTTTATTTTATTGAGTGTGGTTGCCTTGATGTCGGTAAACGGCCTCGGTATTTATCTCGCTGCACGTTTCACCCGAAGTAGCAATGCGGTGGCATTGGAACGTGCTTTTATTATGGCTTTAGGCGGTGAATTTGCTTTCGTGGTATTTGCTGCTGCCGCCAACCAACATGTTATCACCCCAGAGCAACAGGCCAATGGCGTGGCTATTGTGGTGTTGTCTATGGTGTTAAGTCCGCTATTGATTTTGTGGCATAAGAAATATATAGAGCCTCGCTTTATCGGTTCGCAAGAAGAACGGGAGCATGATCAGATTGATGAAAAACACCCGATTATTTTGGTCGGATTCGGTCGAGTCGGGCAAGTGGTCAACAGCATGTTAACCATGTCAGGCTATGCGGTCACTGTGATTGATCGTGATGAAGAAATTATTTCGGGCATGCGAAAATTGGGCATTAAGGCCTATTATGGCAATGCCGAACGCCCCGAGATTTTGCACCATGCTGGCATTGAGAATGCGGAAATGTTGATTGTGACCTCGGGCAATCGAGAAAAAGCCTCACACGTGGTGGAATTGGCACGCAAAATGAACCCGACGATTCGCATTTTGGCTCGAGCGAATGACCTGTTCCATGTGTACGAACTCTATCAACAAGGCGCTGATCGCCAAATCCGTGAAGTCTTTGATTCCGCCGTGCGTATCGGCCGTTATGCGCTAGAAGAATTAGGCGTGGAGGAAGAAAAAGCCCGAGAAATCAGCGATTGCTATTACCACCGTGATCGCCACCGTACTCGTTTAATGGCTGAAGTTTATGATCCGAGCTTTAAACATAAATTCCAAAATAAAGAAATGGTCAAAATTACCTTGGAACACGATCAAGAAACCATGGTGGAAATTCAGCAGATTTTGCAACGGGAAGAATAGCGAAAAAAGAGAAAAAAATCACCGCAGTTTAGGCGTTTAACAGGCTGATGTTTCCCGCACTCACCCCAAAACTGCGGTATTTTTCTACTTGCATTTGAGCCAGTTGATCGGCGGTGATGGCGGTAATAAACACTTGTGATTGGCTTTGTTGTAAGCGTTGGGCTAATAATGATCGCTTAATTTCATCCAACTCCGAGGCAAAATCATCAATCAGGAAAATACAATGGCGGTTTTTCTGTTGCATTAAATGCTCGCCTTGTGCCAATCGCAAGGCACACATCAATAATTTTAGTTGGCCACGAGAAAGCACATCTTCCACCGGCAAGCCGTTTGCTTTGAAACGAAAATCCGCTTTTTGCGGGCCGGAAACGGTGTAACCGATTTGCTTATCTCGGGCAAAATTCTCGCTTAATGTCTCAGCATAATCCTTGTCTTTTTCCCAACCTTGATGAAAACTCAGTTGAATGTCCAATTCTGGCAGAAATAATTGGCAAGTTTGTTCAATGGCGGGGGTTAAGGCTTGGGCGTATTCGGCTCGCCATTGGGTCACTTGATGGGCAAGTTTTGATAGTTCAATGTCCCAAATCTTTAAGGCTTGATAGTTGTAGGTTTGTTGCAACGCCGCATTGCGTTGTTTAAGTAACCGATTTAAGGCTGACCAAGCTGCATGAAAACTCGCTTGGTGGTGGAACAAGCCCCAATCTAAAAACGCTCGGCGATAGCTTGGTCCGCCATTTAACAGGGTTAAGCCCTCGGGCGTGATAATCTGCATGGGCAATAAATGGGCCAGATCGGCAATTTTATTGCCATCTTCACCGTTAATTTTGACAATGGTATTGCCCTCTTTGCGCTGCTTTTGTAACCCTACTGACCATTGATGTTGCTGTTCTTGGATGCGCCCGTGTAAGGTGAAATGCGGTTGATCGTAACGGATAATGCGTGTGGTGACATTGCTTTTGAACGAGCGCCCATGCCCTAAATAAAACAGGCTTTCCAATAAGTTGGTTTTGCCACTGCCATTATTGCCGATCAAAAAGTTAAAGCCGTGGTCAAATTCCAGATCCACGGCGCTAAAATTACGAAAGTTTTCAATAATCAGACGAGAGATAGCCATAAAGTGCGGTCTATTTTTCCGGCCTTTTTACAGCCGCATTGGCATAATCACGTATTCGGCTTGGCTGTTTTCGCAATCTTCGATTAAACAGCTTGATGAGGCATCAATTAACCGCATGCGCACCCGTTTACATTTCAACGCATTCAATACGTCTAAAATATAGCTCGCATTGAATCCCACTTCCATCTCCTCGCTTTGATAGGACACGTCTAAGATTTCTTCCACTTCTTCGTGTTCTGGATTGGAGGCCAAAATGCGTAATTGATTTTCGCTTAGTTGTAAGCGCACGGTGCGAACCCGTTCTGTCGACAAAATGGCGGCACGCACAAAAGACTGTTTTAAGGCCTCCCAATCGCCCTCTAAAATACGATCCGCATTGCGTGGCAACACACGGCGGTAATCAGGGAAACGGCCATCAATTAATTTGGTGGTGAAGATCACGTTGCCTAATTGTACCCGTAAATTATTGGTGCCAATTTGCAAATGGGCGGGTTCTTCGCTATTTGGTTCAAGTAATTTGGCCAGTTCTTGCACACCTTTACGTGGCACAATCACGGCATGATTTTGCAGTTCTTGCTCCAAAGGAATGGTGCAAACCGCTAAACGATGGCCGTCAGTAGATACGGTGCGCAACAAATTACCCTCGGTTTCCAATTTCATGCCGTTTAAGGCATAACGGGCGTCATTGTTGGCCATGGAAAATTGGGTAGCATCAATTAAACGGCGCACAATGCTTTGGGTTACGGTAAATTCCACTTCCGATTGCCAGTTGGTTAAATTCGGGTATTCCTCAGCGGGGAACGTGGTTAAATTAAATTTACTGCGTCCAGAACGGACTAACGCACGATCTTCTTCAAAATCCACGGTAATGGTTGCGCCCTCTGGCAAACTGCGACAAATGTCTAAGAATTTTCGGGCGGGAATGGTGAAATCGCCCTCCGCCTGATGTTGTAGAACCGCTTGCGTGGACAGCTCCACTTCAAGATCCGTCCCCGTAATGGTGAGGCGGTTGCCGTTAATTTGCAACAACACATTGTTCAACACCGGAATATTCGGTCGATTACTTAACACACCACAAACTTGTTGCAATGGTTTTAATAACTCTTCTCGTGAAATAATCAGTTGCATAGTGATTCTCCCTTTTTTAGGCCGATAACGTGCGGTTTAAATTGACCCAATCTTCTTCAATATTGCTGTCGGTTTCCCGTAATTCAACAGTTTTACGACAGGCATGTAATACAGTTGTGTGATCTCGATCACCAAAGGCTTTGCCGATTTCTGGCAAACTTCGGTTGGTTAATTCTTTGGCTAACGCCATGGCTAATTGGCGTGGTCGAGCGACCGAACGTGCACGATTCTTGGATTTTAAATCCGACACTTTAATGCGGTAATATTCCGCCACCACTTTTTGAATATTTTCAATGGTGACCAATTTTTCTTGTAACGCCAAAATATCTTTCAAGGTTTCTTCGGCAAAATCTCGGGTGATCGGTTTGCCAGTAAATTCGGCATAGGCTTGCACTCGGTTTAAGGCGCCCTCTAAATCACGCACATTGGTGCGTAATCTTTCCGCAATAAAAAATGCCACTTCTTCGGGTAAATTAAGTTTTTTCTCCTCGGCTTTTTTCAGCAAAATCGCAATACGCGTTTCCAATTCAGGCGGTTGAATTTGTAAAGTCAGCCCAACACCAAAGCGAGAGGTTAAGCGTTCGGTAAAGTTCTCAATGCCTTTCGGTAAACGATCAGAGGTTAAAATAATTTGTCGACCGCCCTCAAATAAAGAGTTAAAGGTGTGGAAAAATTCTTCTTGCGTGCCGCTTTTGCCTGCGAAAAATTGAATATCATCAATTAATAATACATCTAAAGAGCGGTAAAATTTCTTAAATTGTTCTAATCGTTCCGTTTTTAAGGCTTTTACCATTTCTTGCACATAGCGTTCGGAATGAATATACACAATGCGAGTGTTAGGGTTATCCGCCAAAATAGCATTGCCGATAGCGTGCAATAAGTGGGTTTTGCCCAAGCCTGTACTGCCGTATAAAAATAACGGATTGGTTAAGGAATCCCCCGGCTGTTTGGACACCTTTAAACCCGCTGAACGGGCTAATTGATTGGATTTACCGCCAACAAAATTTTCAAATACATAATGCGGATTTAAATTAGAGCGAAAACCGCCTTGTTCAGAAACACCAGCATTTTCCACCGCACTTTGTGCCGAACCATGGGCATTTGCCGTCTGCGATTTAGGTGTCGGGCGTGAACCCTCTTGTAATTTCACCACTAACTGCGCATTTTGGCTTAACTGTTGCATAAGCGGGATAATTTTTTCCATATAATGGCTTTCCACCCAATTTTTAATAAACACATTGGAGGCATATAAAGTGATGGAATTATCCTGATTGATATCCGCTTGTAACGGACGCAACCACATATTAAAGTCATTGGAGGAAATTTGATCCTGTAATTGCAAAAGGCATTGTGGCCATAAAGTGGATAAGTCGGTTTTCATTTTTGTTTTAATATCAGTTAATTATATTCTAATGCTAAGATGCTAGCGGAAAAGTGCGGTTCAAATTAGCTTAATTCTACAATAAAAACGCACAAAGATCTTCATAAAAGGATCAAAAAAATTGCTTGAGATTTTTATGAAAATCCGTATAATTTGCCTACTCTTTTTTAGGGGCTTTTTATAGCGAGAAATCAAGTAGTTGCAGAAATAAAGCAGACAATGGATGCAACTTTAACCAAGCGTGACTTGATTTCCATTTGACGAACGCTGATTTTATGAGTAAAATCTCGTTCCTTATTTTAGATAACTTTGAACAACCTTGTTTTCAAGTAATTTGTGTTTTGTTCGCTTTTGCTACGCATTTGTGAATAAAGCGATCAATAACCATTTTTGATTTAGGTAAATTTTAATATGAAACGTACATTTCAACCTTCTGTATTAAAACGTAGTCGTACGCACGGTTTCCGTTCACGTATGGCAACGAAAAACGGCCGTCAAGTTTTAGCCCGTCGTCGTGCTAAAGGTCGTAAAAGTTTATCAGCTTAATTCTGACGCTATTGCGTGATTAAGCTAAACTTTTCTAGGGAGTTACGTTTGTTAACTCCCGAACATTTCAAATACGTCTTTCAAGAGCCGCTACGTGCCTCTGCACCTGAAATCACCATTCTTGCTCGCAAAAATAGCTTACAACATCCCCGTTTAGGTCTGGCTGTGCCAAAAAAACATTTGAAACGTGCCCATGATCGTAATCGGATTAAACGTTTAAGCCGTGAAAGTTTTCGTTTGTTGCAACATAGCTTACCAGATTATGATTTTGTGATTGTGGCCAAAGCAGGCATTGGCAAATTGGATAACCCAACCTTAACCCACACTTTGGATAAATTATGGCAGCGTCACATTCGTTTGGCGAAAAAATTCTCATCAAACTGATTCGTGTTTATCAAATCGTGATCAGTCCGCTGTTTGGGCCCCGCTGTCGTTTTGTGCCAACCTGTTCTTGCTATGGCATTGAGGCAATAAAAACGCACGGCGCTGCAAAAGGGGGTTGGCTTACGCTCAAACGTATATTAAAATGTCATCCTTTACATGCTGGTGGATTCGATCCTGTTCCACCAAAAAATGATAACAATAACCATAACCATAAAGAGAACAACTGATGAATTCTAGTCGTAGCTTATTAGCCCTTGCTCTATTGTTTATTTCGTTCCTTGTTTACCAACAATGGGAAATCGACAAAGCACCTAAACCTGTGGCCCAACAAACCACCGTTTCTGCCGTATCGCATGATACGCCTAGCAGTGCCACTGCCTCATCTTCTACTGTGGATGTGGCCGTTCAAGGTCGTGTGATCAGCTTAACCAATGACGTATTCAGCTTAAAAGTGGATACGCTGGGCGGTGATGTGGTGGCCAGTAGCCTATTGGATTATGCCGCCGAATTAAATAGCCAAGATCGTTTAGTGTTGTTAGAAAATAATGCCAACAAAACCTATGTCGCACAAAGTGGCTTAGTGGGGAAAAATGGTATTGACAGTGCAGCGGGCCGTGCAGCTTACCAAGTGGAGGGGGATAACTTCACTTTAGCCGAGGGGCAAAATGAATTGCGTGTGCCATTAACCTTTGAGCAAAATGGCGTGATCTATCGTAAAGTATTCGTATTAAAACGTGGCGAATATGATGTGGAAGTGAATTATGACATTCAAAATAACAGCGACAGTGCGATTGAAGTACAACCTTATGGCCAGTTAAAACACACTTTAGTGGAAAATTCAGGCAATATGGCCATGCCAACGTATACTGGCGGTGCTTATTCTTCTTCTGAAACTAACTATAAAAAATACAGCTTTGAAGAAATGGGTAAAAACAATCTTGCAATTAACACCAAAGCGGGTTGGGTTGCTGTGTTACAACATTACTTCGTCTCCGCTTGGATCCCAAATCAAGATGCGGATAATCAGCTTTACACCAGCACCAATAATGGCATGGGCTTTATCGGTTATCGTGGTCCAGTGGTCACTATCCCTGCGGGCGCAAGCAATACCATTACGAGTAAACTTTGGACTGGTCCAAAATTACAAAATAAAATGGGCGACGTAGCCAATCACCTTGACTTAACCGTAGACTACGGTTGGGCGTGGTTTATTGCGAAACCATTGTTTAAATTACTCACCTTTATTCAAAGTATTGTGGTGAACTGGGGCGTGGCCATTATGTGCGTAACCCTTATTGTAAAAGGCTTGTTATATCCGCTTACCAAAGCACAATACACCTCCATGGCAAAAATGCGTATGTTGCAACCGAAAATGCAAGAAATGCGTGAACGTTTTGGCGACGATCGTCAACGTATGAGCCAAGAAATGATGAAATTGTATAAAGAAGAAAAAGTAAACCCAATGGGCGGTTGCTTACCGATTCTTGTACAAATGCCAATTTTCATTGCTTTATACTGGACCTTTATGGAGGCGGTAGAACTCCGCCATGCACCATTCTTCGGTTGGATTCAAGACTTATCGGCACAAGATCCGTATTACATTTTGCCATTGTTAATGGGTGCCTCCATGTTCCTATTACAAAAAATGTCGCCAACCCCAGTGGCCGATCCAATGCAGCAAAAAGTGATGACCTTTATGCCAGTGATCTTCACCGTATTCTTCCTCTGGTTCCCATCAGGCTTGGTGTTATATTGGTTAGTATCAAACTTGATCACCATTGCGCAACAACAGTTGATTTATCGTGGATTAGAGAAAAAAGGGTTACATTCTCGTAAGTAATCCGTATTGAAATGACGATAAAAGGTATCGAGAGATACCTTTTATTTTAGGGAAAAGAGCATGACCACTGAAAATAATCTAAAAAACACCGCACTTAAAGACACCATTGTCGCTCAGGCTACCCCTATTGGGCGTGGTGGTGTGGGGATTTTGCGTATATCCGGTCCCTTAGCCATGAATGTGGCGCAAGCCGTGTTGGGCAAAACGCTCAAACCTCGTTACGCCAATTATCTGCCTTTTAAAGACGAGGACGGCACGGTATTAGATCAGGGCATTGCCTTATTTTTCCAATCCCCGAATTCCTTTACTGGTGAAGATGTCTTGGAATTGCAAGGCCATGGTGGGCAAATCGTGTTGGATCTCTTGCTGAAACGGATCTTACAAGTGTCTGGTGTACGTTTAGCTCGCCCAGGGGAATTTTCTGAACAAGCCTTTTTAAACGATAAACTGGATCTCGCCCAAGCCGAGGCCATTGCGGATCTTATTGATGCCACCTCAGAACAAGCTGCACGTTCCGCTTTAAAATCCCTGCAAGGGGAATTCTCCAACAAGGTGAATCAATTAGTAGATGACGTGATTTATTTACGCACTTACGTAGAGGCCGCCATTGATTTTCCTGATGAAGAAATTGATTTTCTGGCCGATGGAAAAATTGAGAACAAACTCAATGCAATCATTGCACAACTCGCCGACGTGCGAGCCGAGGCCAAGCAAGGATCGATTTTACGTGAGGGCATGAAAGTGGTGATCGCAGGGCGTCCTAATGCGGGTAAATCCAGTTTGCTCAATGCCTTAGCAGGCCGTGAGGCAGCGATTGTGACTGATATTGCAGGCACCACAAGAGATGTGCTACGAGAGCATATTCATATTGACGGCATGCCGTTACATATTATTGATACGGCGGGGTTACGTGACGCTACGGATGAAGTGGAACGAATCGGGATTCACCGAGCTTGGACCGAAATGGAACAGGCTGACCGTATTCTTTTAATGTTAGATAGCACCGAACAGACAGATCTCGACAAAGTGCGGTCGGCATTTTTGCAGAAATTGCCGTCCAATATTCCCGTGACCTTAATTCGCAATAAAACCGATTTAAGCGGTGAAATCACTGGTTTAAGCGAAGAAAACGGCTATACGGTCATTCGCCTTTCTGCCCGCAATCAACAAGGCATTGATTTACTGCGTGAACATTTAAAACAAGCCATGGGTTATCAAACCAGTACCGAGGGCGGATTCTTAGCCCGTCGCCGTCATTTAGAGGCCTTAGAAAAAGCCTCCGAACATTTACAACAAGGTCATACTCAACTGACACAATTCTACGCCGGTGAATTACTGGCCGAAGAACTCCGCCTTGTGCAAACCCATTTAAGCGAAATCACGGGCCAATTTACTTCAGATGATTTATTGGGGAATATTTTTAGTTCGTTTTGTATTGGGAAGTAATATTTCCCCATACTGGCGTATGGGATAGGCAACAAAGATATTCAATAGAGCAAAATAGTCAGTTTTGAACATAATAAAACCTATTTTTGTGATCTTCATTCCAAAACTGATCATCATTTCTTGTTATTTTCCGCATATTCAACCTACACTGGATACCTGATTAACAAAACAAGGTATCCACATGCAACAACATTCACGCTATATCGATCTCACCACTGACTACGGCTTTAAACGTATTTTTGGTCGAGAAACCAACAAAGATTTATTAATGTCATTTCTCAATGAGCTATTTCAAGGCCGCAAAGTGATCAAGGATTTGGTGTATAACAAAAATGAACACTCAGGCGACATCCCCGAACAAGGTGCCGTTATTTTTGACCTGACTTGTACCGCCGATGACGATAGCCAATTTATTATCGAAGTGCAACGACGCCATCAAGAACTGTTTAAACAACGTACTATTTATTATGGCGCCAAACTTATCAGTGACCAAGCCCCAAAAGGTCATCGCAGTGACTGGGGCTATGATATTACTGAAGTCTATGTGATCGCCATAATGGACGGTTTTCACTTTTCCGATAAACCCGATTATCTGCATGATATTTGCCTATGCCATCGAAAGACAGGCGAAATTTTTTATGATAAACTGGGTTTTATTTATCTAGAATTGCTAAATTTCAACAAACCCGAAGAACAATTAACCACGGACTTAGAACGTTGGTTATTTGTATTAAAAAATATGGCAAAACTAGACAAACTCTCGCCTTATTTACGTAAACCAATCTTCGAAAAGTTATTTAGCATTGCTGAATATACCAGACTCAATAAAGAGGAAAAAGATATGTACGATGTGAGTTTAAAACGCAAGTGGGATGAATATTCCTTGCTTACCTCTGCTGAAACAAGAGGAATACGGCAAGGGTTACAACAGGGATTAGAACAGGGATTAGAACAGGGAATACAACAAGGAATACAACAAGGAATAGAGCAAGGGCGTTTGAATACACTTAAAGAAAACGCTAGAAATATGCTTAATCGTGGGTTTAATGTTCAATTAATTTCGGAAGTTTTGGGTTTATCTGTAGATGAAATTAAGAGTTTGATGAATTGATGTGGTTTCAAATAGGGCTAAAAATACTGTGTTTTTAGCCTTATTTACGCAAACCAATCTATTTTGCTGAATATACCAGACTCAATAAAGAGGAAAAAAACATGTACGATGTGAGTTTAAAACGCAAATGGGATGAATATTCCTTGCTTACCTCTGCAGAAACAAGAGGAATACGGCAAGGATTACAACGAGGATTAGAACAAGGATTACAGCAAGGGCGTTTGGATACGCTTAAGGAAAGCGCCAGAAATATGCTTAACCTTGGGGTTGATGTGGCGACCATTTCTCAGTATTTGAACTTACCCATAGAAGATGTTCGAAAGTTACAGCATTAATTTTGTTTCAAAGTGGCCTGTATTGACAGACCACTATGTTAAAGGAGGAAGATAAATGTATGACGTCAGTTTAAAACGCAAATGGGATGAATATTCCTTGCTTACCTCTGCAGAAACAAGAGGAATACGGCAAGGATTAGAACAAGGATTACAGAAAGGGCGTTTGGATACGCTTAAGGAAAGCGCCAGAAATATGCTTAACCTTGGGGTTGATGTGGCGACCATTTCTCAGTATCTGAACTTACCTATAGAAGATGTTCGAAAGTTACAGCATTAATTTTATTTCGAAGTGGCCTGTATTGACAGGCCACTTTGTTAAAGGAGGAAAATAAATGTACGATGTGAGTTTAAAACGAAAATGGGATGAGTATTCCTTGCTTACCTCTGCAGAAATGAGGGGAATACGACAAGGGTTACAACAGGGATTAGAACAGGGAATACAACAAGGAATAGAGCAAGGGCGTTCGAATACACTTAAAGAAAACGCTAGAAATATGCTTAATCGTGGGTTTGATGTTCAATTAATTTCGGAAGTTTTGGGCTTACCTGTGGATGAAATTAAAAAGCTGATGAATTGATGTTTCTCGCCGTACCCTCTAGCCACAGCGTGGCGTGACGATGCTTAACCCCATACTCCAGTATAGGGGATTTTTAAGTCTATTTCCCGCCTCACTTCTTGTAAAATCCCAAAAAGTTCCCAGAAAAAATGTGATCTAGATCACAATTTTGAAATAAAGTTTCTTTATATCAAATTATTCTTGAGTATTTTCTCCATAAATGTCTTTAATATTATAAATAACCTTTAAAATCATATTGTTATAAAAATATGACATTCCCATAAAAATAAAATTTCTTTCAAAAATGTGATCTGGATCTCATTTTTAACATGGTGAAGAATTTTATAACTTATTGATTTATATGAAATCTGTGTTTTCTGGTAAAATTCCCTATTATTGACATAAAAAAATAATTCATTTAAATTTCACACCAAGAAGTAAAACTTCAAAAGCAAATTTATTTGCTTAACTCGAATCGACCTAATCGATTTGCTACTTAACCAAAAATAAGGAAACATTGTTATGAAAAAAACACTTATCGCTCTAGCCGTTGCTGCCTTAGCATCAAGTGCAGCCAATGCAACTGTGGTTTATCAACAAGAAGGTACAAAAATTGATATTGATGGACGTATCTCATTGCAAGTTCGAAATGAAACTGACAAACGTACTGATTTAGTAGACAAAGGTTCTCGTGTTCGTGTTCGTGCTTATCAAGAGATTGGTAATGGTTTCGAAGCGTTAGCAAATATTGAACTTCGTTTTACTCAAAATGGTACTGTCGGTGATAGTATTCACACTAAACGCTTATTCGGTGGATTTGCTCACAAAGATATCGGTACATTAACTTTTGGTCGTCAATTAACTGTAGGTGATGATTTAGGTTTATCCGATTTTACTTATGAATTAGGTTCAATTACTAAAGTAGTTGATGCGCATGCTAAAGCCTTACATTTCAAATCAGCAGATTTTGGTGGTTTCCACTTTATGACTGATTACTATTTTGGTACCGCTAACAAACATGATTCATTAGATAGAGAAACAGCCGATGCAGGCCAAGGTTTTGGTTTAGGTGCATTCTATAAAACGAAAATTGATGACTTTGGTTTTGCTGTTGAAGGTGGTTACAGTGAACTTACTAAAGGTACATTAGAAACAGATGAATATAAAACTAAAGGGGCTGTTGCCGCTGTTCAATTCTCTTATGGTCCAGTTGCTTTAGGTTTAGACTACTCCCACGCAAAATCGACAAAAGAGAAAGAAGACAATACATTCCGTGTTGGTGCTGAGAAATTCAATCAAGTTGACCAATTTGAAGTGGGTTTAAAATACCAAATTACACCACAAAACAAAGTATTTGCTGAATACTTATGGGGTACTGGTAAAACTAAAGGCGAAGACAATGCGAAATTCCGCGGTTGGTTCTTAGGTGCAGATCACCAATTCAACAAAAACGTTGTAGTTTATGTTGAGGGCGGTGCATTCAAAACCAAACAATCTGGTGAAGAGTTAAGCAAAAACAAACAAATCGCTTTAGGTACTCGTATCTTCTTCTAGTTTTACCTCTATATACTAATGTTTTTATTTCGCCCCATTGTTTAATGGGGCTTTTTTGTGAATATGAAACGAGCCTAAACAAAAAGTGCGGTGAAAAAATAAAAGATTTTTCACCGCACTATTTATGTCACTATCTGTGAGGGTAATGCTCCCACACTGGCGTATGGGGTTAAGCATGGCCATGCTGTGGCTAGAGAGTGTAGCGGGAAATATCAATTCATCAACTTTTTAACTTCGTCAACAGGCAAGTCCAAAACTTCCGAAATTAATTGAACATCAAACCCACGATTAAGCATATTTCTAGCGTTTTCTTTAAGTGTATTCAAACGCCCTTGCTCTATTCCTTGTTGTAGTCCCTGTTCTAATCCCTGTTGTAACCCTTGTCGTATTCCCCTCATTTCTGCAGAGGTAAGCAAGGAATACTCATCCCATTTGCGTTTTAGACTGACGTCGTACATATCTTTTTCCTCTTTATTGAGTCTGGTATATTCAGCAAAATAGATTGGTTTGCGTAAATAGGGCTAAAAACACAGTATTTTTAGCCCTATTTTAAATAACATCCATTCAACAGTTTTTTAATCTCGTCCGTAGGCAAGCCTACAATTTCCGAAATAAATTGAACGTCAAGGCCGCGAGCAAGCATATTTCGGGCCCCATCTTTTAGTCCCTCTAACCGCCCCTGTTGTAATCCTTGTTCTAACCCTTGCCGTATTCCTCTTGTTTCTGCAGAGGTAAGCAAGGAATATTCATCCCACTTGCGTTTTAAACTCACATCGTACATATCTTTTTCCTCTTTATTGAGTCTGGTATATTCAGCAATGCTAAATAACTTTTCGAAGATTGGTTTACGTAAATAAGGCGAGAGTTTGTCTAATTTTGCCATATTTTTTAATACAAATAACCAACGTTCTAGGTCCGTGGTTAATTGTTCTTCGGGTTTGTTGAAATTTAGCAATTCTAGATAAATAAAGCCCAGTTTATCATAAAAAATTTCGCCTGTCTTTCGGTGACATAGGCAAATATCGTGCAGATAATCGGGTTTATTGGAAAAGTGGAAACCGTCCATTATGGCGATAACGTAGACTTCGGTAATATCATAGCCCCAGTCACTGCGATGACCTTTTGGGGCTTGATCGCTAATAAGTTTGGCGCCGTAATAAATGGTACGTTGTTTAAACAGTTCTTGATGGCGTCGTTGTACTTCGATAATAAATTGGCTGTCATCATCGGCGGTACAAGTCAGGTCAAAAATAACGGCACCTTGTTCGGGGATATCGCCAGAGTGTTCATTTTTGTTATACACCAAATCCTTGATCACTTTGCGACCTTGAAATAGCTCATTGAGAAATGACATTAATAAATCTTTGTTAGTTTCTCGACCAAAAATACGTTTAAAGCCGTAGTCAGTGGTGAGATCGATATAGCGTGAATGTTGTTGCATGTAGATACCTTATTTTGTTAATCAGGTATCCAGTGTAGGTTGAATATGCGGAAAATAACAAGAAATGATGATCAGTTTTGGAATGAAGATCACAAAAATAGGTTTGATGGTGCTCAAAACAGCCTATTACTAAGTAAAATCTTACTAACAAAAAATGCGGTGAATTTTCACCGCACTTTAGCATAAACAGGATATTTCTTAATTTACCAACCTTTCACCACACCATCTTTAAAGTGTTTTACCGCTTCTTGGTAAACTTCTTCGGTTTGGTAAGATTTTACGAAGTTTTGTACCGCTGCGCTGTCTTTGTTATCGGTACGTGCAACGATGATATTCACGTATGGGCTGTCTTTATCTTCCACGAAAACGCCGTTGTCAGTGGTAGTTAACCCGACTTGGCTGGCATAAGTGTTATTGACTACGGCTAAATCTACATCATCTAAAGCACGAGCGGCGACGGCTGTGTCAACGGGTACAACTTGTAGATTTTTTGGATTTTCTACAATGTCTAACACGGTTGAGGCCAAGTTAGTGTTATCTTTTAATTTTAATAAGCCTTGTTTTTCTAACAAGATTAATGCACGGCCGCCGTTAGTTGGATCGTTTGGAATGGCGACTTTGGCACCGTCTTTTAATTCAGACACGTTTTTAATGGTTTTTGAATAACCCGCTAATGGGTAAACAAAGGTGTTGCCGACGATCACTAAATTGGTGATGTTGTTGGCTTTGGTGTCTGTGTCTAAATAAGGTTTGTGTTGCATTGCGTTGATGTCTAAGTCGCCTTTGCTGACCGCTGGATTTGGTAAGGCGTAGTCGTTAAATTCAACGAATTTAACCTCTAAATTGTATTTTTCTTTCGCAATTTTTGCTGCAATTTCAGCGACTTGATGCTCAGGGCCTGACATCACACCGACGGTGATAGTTTGTGGTGCAGCTTGTGCTGCGGCAGCGGCCTCTGGTTTTTTGTCATCTTTACACGCCGTTAACGCAAAAACAGAGCTAAGTGCGGTGATAGTGAGAAGTTTTTTAAAATTCATGGAATGTTCCTTATAAGTAAGTAAAATTAAATTAACGATGATCGAAACGATCAGCGAGTTTGTTGCCGTATCTTTCGCAGATCATCACGATTAATACGATGATAATGGTGGCGATCCAAAGCACATAAGGCATATTGCGGTGTAAACCGTAAGAAATGGCGGTATTACCTAAACCGCCACCGCCCACGGCACCTGCCATGGCAGAGTAGCCGATTAGGGTGACGAGAGTGAGCGTGGTGGCTTTTATCAGCATTGGCAAGGCCTCAGGCAGATAAAACTTGGTGACTAATTGCCATACACTGGTTCCCATGGCTTTGGCCGTTTCGGTTAGTCCGCTTGGAATATCGCCTAAAGCGTTAGCCGTTAAACGTGCAAAAAATGGCATAGCCGACACGCCTAGAGGGATGATGGATGCCGTCGTGCCAAGCGTCGTGCCGACTAAAAAACGGGTAACCGGCATCAAGTCGAATAACAAAATGATAAAGGGAATGGAGCGACCAATATTAATCACGGCCTCCAACACACGATTGACTTTGGCATTCGCCAAGGCTTGTTGTGGTTGGGTTAAAAATGTCCACACGCCCAAAGGTAAGCCAAATACAATGGCAAATAGGGTTGCAGCGAAACTCATATAAATGGTTTCGTAGGTGCTTACCCCGATAAGTTGCCATACTTGGGGGCTGATGTTGTTAAAGCCGTTGATAAAATTATCCCACATAACCAAGCACCTCCACACGTACATTGCTTTCCATTAAATAAATTTTTGCTTGGGTGATTGCATCTTCATCTCCCTCGACTTCAGCGATGGTAAAACCGAATTTGGTGCCGCCTGCATAATCAATTTGTGACATTAAGATATTAAAGGACACATTAAAACGCCGTGAAGTTTGGGAGATCAACGGTGCGTCCACAGAGCGACCAGTAAATTCAAAGCGAATAATTGGCGAAGAATGCGCAGATTTCGGTGTGTCAGATAGCAAGGCCAAATATTCTTCGGGTAAATAGTTTTGGAATGTGGCTTGAATAAAGTCTTGTGCCAACTCGGTTTTCGGATTGGAGAAAATTTCGCTCACCGTACCTTGTTCAATTAAACTACCACGGTCGATAACAGCCACTTGGTCGCAAATGCGTTTGACTACGTCCATTTCGTGGGTAATCAATAAGATAGTGATACCTAAAGTGCGGTTAATATCTTTTAATAATTTTAAGATCGATTGCGTGGTGGCCGGATCTAATGCACTGGTGGCTTCATCGCAAAGTAATACGTGGGGATCGCTCGCTAAGGCACGTGCAATGGCAACCCGTTGTTTTTGCCCGCCAGATAAATTGGCCGGATAAACATCTTTTTTATCGGTTAAGCCAACTAATTCTAAAAGTGCGGTGACTTTTTGTTGAATTTTTTGTGGGGTCGCTTTTTCAAGTTCTAACGGCAGGGCGATGTTGCCAAAGACCGTACGTGAACTCAAGAGGTTGAAATGTTGGAAAATCATGCCGATATTACGGCGTTCTGCGATGAGTTGTGCGTCATCTAGCGCCATAAGATCTTTGCCGTCCACAATAACAGCGCCTGATGTTGGGCGTTCTAATAAATTAACGCAACGAATAAGCGTGCTTTTGCCTGCACCAGAGGCACCAATCACACCACAAATACTGCCCGCAGGGACATGTAATGACACATTGTCTAGTGCCTTGAGTTTTTTTCCTGCACTATCAAAAATTTTGGTGATATTTTCTAGCTTAATCATATAAGCCCTTTGATAAATGATTAAAAATGTCGTCTGGTTATTTTAGATGTCTATATGGCTATGTCAATCATTATTCGTGGGGTTTTTAGAATATATCGTTATCAATTATAATATTTGTGTGATAATAAGCGGATAAATCGGACAGATATATAAAAGGAAAAGAAAATGAATAAAGCAATTTTTTTGGATCGGGACGGTACGTTAAATATTGATCATGGCTATGTTCATCAAATTGATGATTTTCAATTTATTGAGGGCAGTATTGAGGCATTAAAAGCGTTGAAAGCGATGGGCTATTTGTTGGTGGTAGTCACGAATCAATCGGGCATTGCGCGTGGTTATTTTAGCGAAGATAAGTTTTTGCAATTAACCGAATGGATGGATTGGTCACTCGCTGATCGGGGCGTGGATTTGGACGGCATTTATTATTGTCCACATCATCCAGAGGGAGAGGGTGAATTTCGTCAAGATTGTGATTGCCGTAAGCCGAAATCGGGAATGTTGCAACAAGCGATTAAGGAATTAAAGATTGATCCTCGCCGATCTTTTATGGTGGGCGATAAAATCGATGATTTGCAAGCTGGTTTACGGGCGAATGTGGCGTATAACGTGTTAGTGAGAACGGGAAAAGCAATTACGGCGCAAGGGGAAACCTTGGCGGATTATGTGATTGATAGTGTCGCAGATTTGCCCCAATTAATTAAACAGTTGAAAAACTAAGCAGTCAGAGAGAATTCGCAAAATTTTTGCAAAAAATACTTGCAAAGGATTTTTAGATCTCTATAATACGCCACACACAACGACGCACTGTTGTGAAAATCGAAGTTTCTAACGTGCGTCGTTGTTTTTTGTTCTTTAACAATTTATCAGACAATCTGTGTGGGCACTTGTTGATTGACTTGTTTTAAAAAATTAAA
>NZ_JBPDVH010000007.1:0-121739 GCF_051851555.1 Lonepinella sp. BR2474
CAGATTGTCTGATAAATTGTTAAAGAACAAAAAACAACGACGCACGCTAGAAAGTTCGATTTTCACAACAGTGCGTCGTTGTGTGTGGCGTATTATAGAGATTTGAAAATCCTTTGCAAGTGTTTTTTATCAATTTCTTTGAAAAAACGCTTGTTCGAACATAAAATCAACAATCTACGCCACTCTTTATGTTATGGCTTATATTTCATCGCTCTAAAATCCGCACGAAGAAGTTTTTTATTCACTTCTTTCAATGCCAATTCTTTCTCTGTTTCAGTTAATAATTGCACATATTTATTCTTTAATGCGGCAAAAGTTTTCCAAAACATATGCGAAGTCACAAAAAGCCGATTGGATTTGATCAATATATAAGCGTCTGCTGCGCCAATTTCTCGTAATTTAGAAATTGTGTCAATTCCAACTTTCCCCAACAGACGTTCATACTTTAATGACATATTCGGTAAATGCCGAATTCTCCTTGCTTTTTCTAACGATTCCGCTAATTTTTCCTTTTCAATTTGTTGCAAAGAGATGTGAATCATCTTAACCAATATAGCGCTCTTATCTTCATCAATAAAATAGATGCTCGGGATCAAATAATAATCTCGAATCTTTAGATTGCTCGATATTGCCTCTCTATCCCATGGAATAGCACCTATCGCTTGCACTTTTATCGCCAAATCATCTTTTGCTCTCAAATAAAAACCACCTTTCTTATAAATACCAAACATGTGGTTCTCATAAAAAATACCAATACCAGAAAATAATTGCTTAGACTTAACATCACCAAGTAAAGCAACGAGTTTTTCATGTAAGTTAATAGTAGGTATATTTAACATATATCCCATCCTTATGTTAACTCAATTAAATTTAAAACCTCATAAATCCTTATGAGATCACGAATGTGAATTCACGTCTTATTAATACCACAGAACTCATCACATTAATATAACCATTTGAAAAATAAAATTTATTTTTCAAAAACCCATGTTTGATCACAGTAGTTTTCGCAATCTTTTGTTATATTTAAGGATTTTATTTCGATTAATTGGGCTAAATTCCATGCTAATACTCTCGCTATCCAAGATTTTTAATTGCTTACGCCCATAAATAACTCTCGAACAGCACATATCACTGAGAAATAATTCAGTACTCTACGATGACGGCGAAAATATAATGAAATTTTAGGAAAAGAAAAGGAAAAAGGAAAAAGGAAGATCGTAGGATGAAACAGTCCTCCTACTCACCTTTCTTTTTGTGAAGCGGTAGGAGGACATAAATATTATTGCGTCGACAACGCATCTCTCGCCGAGCGAATTGACCGTTCCAATAAATCCCGTTTCGGATCATCTTCAGGCATTAATTGCAACATCATTGACCAACTCACAATGGCCATTTTGTAATCTTCCTGTTCAAAATAATGAAATGCCAACAAGCTCAGAGCATCCAAATTACTGTGATCTTGCCGAATCACTTGTTTTAACAGGGTTTCGCCTTGCTGTTTATCGATGCTGTCATCCGAGAACATTAAAATCCGAGCATAAGCCAAGGTATAATCCGTATTTTCGGGGGCAAGTTGGTGAGCTTTGGCGTAGCTTTCTAAGGCTAATTTTCCGTTATTCATTGCCATGCCTAATTGCCCTAATAAAAACCAGCTTTGTACATCCTGCGGAGTTTTCTGCATTTTTAAACGAAGTGCGGTGGCAAATTGTTGCATTTCTTGCTCAGTCAGCGGTTTGCTATCTTCTTCTTTAAGCCGTTCGTAAAAATACGGGAGCTTTTCGGCAGTATGGTCTAGCATAGTTTGTGCTTGCCACGCCCCCAAATGCACATAGCTTACGCCGGCCACAATACTCATAGCCAATAAACCACTGACAAAATACAGTTTGTGTTTTTTTAACAGAGGATACAGCCCGATGACGGCGACCAATAAGGTCAATAACCCAATGATTAACCAAATCATTTTTTCGTTTCCTTCTGTTGTTTTTTCGGGCGGAACAGCACGCCTAATCCGATTAAAAAGCATAACGCAGGTGCTAACCAAAGCAGTAACGTTGCGGCCGTTAAAGGGGGATCATAGGTAACGAAATTACCATAGCGTTGTACCATATAATCTACAATTTCTTGCTTGCCTTTGCCCGCTTGCAATAGTTCAAACACTTTCGCTCGCATATCTACTGCAATAGTGGCGTTGCTGTCGGCAATACTGTTATTTTGACATTGCGGACAGCGGAGCTGTTGGGTGAGTTGGTGATAATCCGTCTCCTGTTGTGCAGATTGAAAATTCAAGGCATCAATGGCAGAAAATGCAGATAAGCTAAAAAATAGCAGAAAAAGTGCGGTGATTTTTCTCATTGTTTTTGCTCCGCTGAATGTTGGCTTATTAAACGTTGATAAATCGGCTGAATTTTTTCTTGCCACACCTTTTCATTCAAATCGCCTGCGTGACGATATTGAATAATGCCGTTGCCGTCGATCACAAAGGTTTCGGGTGCCCCATAAACGCCCAAATCCAAACCAAAGGATCCTTTTTCATCAAACAAAACCTGTTGATAGGGGTTGTTCAACCGCTGCAACCAACTCACGGCTTTTTCACGTTGATCTTTGTAGTCCACGCCAATAATCACCACGCCTTGTTCAGCAAGCTGATTTAAATATTGGTGTTCCGCATAGCAAGTGGGACACCACGTTGCCCAGACGTTAAGCAAAATCGGTTTGCCTTGTTGGAAAATCGCTTGCTTAACGGGTTGATTACTGAATAAATCCGTTAGCTGCATCGTGGGTACCGCTTGTCCCACTAAAGCACTTTCTAAGGCTTTGGGATCGTCCCCTTGGCCGTTGCGTTGTAGCTGCACGAAAAAAGCGACGATTAATGCCACAAACAAAATTAACGGTAAAAATAATTTTCTATTCATCGTTCACTCTTTGACTGAATTGTTTATTGCGATAACGGCGATCAAACAGGCAAAGCACGCCGCCCAATGCCATCAACACGCCACCGAGCCAAATCCAACGGATAAACGGCTTGTAATATAAACGCAACGCCCAAGATCCATCGCCTAAACTTTCGCCTAATGCCACATACAGATCACAGCTCAAGCCCCAATCAATGGCGGCTTCGGTCATAGTCATTTTGCTCACGGTGTAAAAACGTTTTTCGGCATATAAGGTCGTTTCTAATTTATCCCCTTGATAAATCGCCACTTCTGCCTTGCCGCCCGTGTAATTGGCACCGTTGGCTTCGCTGATCCCATTAAATTGGAAACGGTAATCTTCAATTTGCACGCTGTCGCCTACCTTCATTCGTACATCACGTTCAATGCTGAAATTTTGGCTAAAGGCAATGCCCCAAATAGTCATTGCGACCCCAAGATGAGCGAACAACATTCCCCAATAAGAGCGGCTAAATTGACGTAAGCCGTGCCAAAACCCCGTGCGATGAGTGGTTCGTTGGTAGAGTTCATAAAGCGTGAGTAACACAATAATCGCTGACATCATCACGCCCAACACGGCACTGATAGTCAATTGATTGTGTAACCACAGCGGCAAGGCAAAGCCTAAAATTGCCATTAAAATCACCGCACTAATGACAGGCTTACGAATGGCTGAAAACTGATCTCGTCGCCATTTGACCAGTGGACCAATGCCTAATAATAGTGAAAAAGGTGTGGCGATAATCAAAAACATCTGATTAAAGAAAGGCGCACCGACCGAAATGGAACCCAAACCGAGTTGTTTATGAATTAACGGCAATAATGTGCCTAACAACACCACGGAAAGGGCAGTCATTAACAGGATATTATTGAGCAATAACAGGCTTTCTCGACTGTAACGTTCTGCGTTATCGGTGGAGCGAATTTGTCCGCCTTTCACCGCATACAGCGTCAGCGAACCGCCAATCACGACCACCAAATACGCCAGAATATACAAGCCACGAGTGGGATCGGACGCAAAGGCGTGCACGGAAACCAAAATGCCCGAACGCACTAAAAAAGTACCAAGTAAACACAGAGAAAAGGCTAAAATCGCAAGTAATAACGTCCAAGATTTAAAGGCTCCCCGTTTTTCTGTGACGCTTAAACTGTGTAACAACGCCGTACCGACCAACCAAGGCATTAAAGACGCATTTTCTACGGGATCCCAAAACCACCAGCCGCCCCAGCCCAGTTCGTAATACGCCCACCAAGATCCTAGCACAATGCCTAAGGTTAAAAATACCCAAGCGGCTAAGGTCCAAGTTTTAGACCATCTCGCCCAAGCGGTGTCTAGTTTACCCGTTATCAAGGACGCAATGGCAAAAGCAAACGCCACGGAAAAGCCCACATAGCCCATATACAACAACGGCGGATGAAAAATTAGCCCCACATCTTGCAACAACGGATTGAGTTCACGCCCATCTACAGGAAAATCGGGAAAAGTGCGGTTAAACGGGTTGGATGTAAACAGGACAAACAGCAGAAAACCGATACTGATAATGCCCATCACGCCTAATACCCGAGCCACCGCCTGTTGTGGTAAAGCACGACTAAAGGTGGCGACTGCTGCTGCCCACAAGGTCAACAGCCAAATCCATAATAACAGCGAACCTTCGTGCGATCCCCACACTGCGGATAAACGATATTGCAATGGCAACTGGCTATTGGAATTGTTGACCACATATTGCACGCTAAAATCGTTCACCGCAAAGGCATAAAATAACGCCCCGAATGACAGGGTTAAACTCAAAAATAACGCATAGGTCAGCGGACGAGCTAATGCCATCATGGTGGCGTGATTTTTTTCCGCCCCCCATAACGGGAAAATTGCCAACAACACCGATACGGCTAAACTCAAGGCTAAGGCATAATGTCCAAGTTCAGGGATCATTGGGCGGTTCCTTGTGGTTTATCTTGTAAACGATCCCGTTCACTTTCGCCTTTCAGATCCTGTGCCGATACGCCCATAGGTTGATGGACTTTTTTCATTTGCTCACTTAAATCAGGTGGCACATAATTTTCATCGTGTTTTGCCAACACTTCCGTGGCGTCTAGCACGGTCGGTGCAATCAATTTGCCTTGTGCCACGATGCCTTGTCCTTCACGGAATAAATCAGGCAAAATGCCATCGTATTGCACGGTGATGGCAGGCCCGATATCATTCAAATCAAACCGCACTTGCAGGCTTTTGTCGTCCCGATGTACCGAACCTTCTACCACCATTCCACCCACTCGCAGCCGTTGTCCCACTTCGGGTTTTAACGCTGGATCGTTATTTTTGCCGTAAACGATTTCAGACGGGGTATAAAATAAATCAATATTGGCACGCAGGGCATAGGTAATCAGCCCCGTTGCTACCGCAATGCCGAGCAAAACCAATAGCACTAAGATTAAACGAGATTGGCGTCTAGGATTCATTTTTCACTCCCGTTTTGAGCAGCTTGTATCCGCTGTTCTCTGGCCTGTTCACGGAGAATAGCGGCGAAAATGCGGTGTTTTTCACGCCAACTTTGCACCGCTAACAGCAAAATCGCTAAAAAAGAAATGCCATAAGACAGCCACACATAAAAGCCATAGCCGCCCATATCCAAAAAATCACGCCACGATTGGAAAAACATAACGTTCTTCTCCCACAATATAAAAAATCAAAAAATAAATTAACATCCCCTCTCCCTCTGGGAGAGGGTTAGGGTGAGGGTTTAATTCTCTCATTTACAATATTCCCCCTCTCCCAAAGGGAGAGGGAACAACTTATTTGCTTGCCAACGCTTTCACCCAAGGACGCTTATGTTCTTCTCGCAACAACGCATTGCGATACCGCACTAGCCCTAGCCAAAGGGTTAAACTCATAAAACCAAAAATACTCAAAATTAACGGAATTAACATTGACGTCGCCATTGATGGCTTATCCAATTTGGTGATGGTTGCCCCTTGATGTAAGGTGTTCCACCATTCCACCGAAAAATGAATGATCGGAATGTTAATCACGCCCACCACACACAAAACCGCTGCCGCTTTCATTCCTGTATGGCGATCTTGAAATGCCGAATACAACGCCAGCACGCCCAAATACAAAAAGAACAAAATCAGCGATGACGTTAGGCGAGCATCCCACACCCACCAGGTTCCCCACATTGGCTTGCCCCAAATAGCACCTGTCACCAACGACAAAAAGGTCAACACTGCCCCAATCGGGGCAAGGGCTAAAATGGATAAATGGGCTTGTTTAATTTGCCACACTAAACCAATCAAGCCTGCTACTGCCATTGACACATAAATTGCCATTGACCAAATCGCTGTTGGCACGTGGACATAAATAATCCGAAAACCATTGCCCTGTTGATAATCCGCTGGTGCAAACGCCAAGCCCCACACCAATCCCACGCCTAACAACAGCAAGGTAAGCACCGCCAACCACGGCAAGCATTTCCCACACAACGCATATTGCGTTTCAGGTTTGGCATAAGGATGTAACCACTTCCACATAAAACTGTCCTTTCTTATTGTGCTAAACTGATACGTAACGCCGCCGCAATAGCAAAGGGCGACAGGGTTAAAGTAATAGCCAAAATCGCCCCTAAAATTGCCAAAAGTCCGCCATAAGGCAAGCCTAAACGCGCGGCATCCAACACCGCCGTTGAAAAAATCAACACGGGGATAAACAACGGCAATACAATTAAACTTAACAGCACGCCACCCTTGCGTAAACCCACTGTCAACGCCACGCCAATTGCCCCCAAACAGCTTAATACGGGCGTACCAATCAACAAGGTCAATACCAACGCCCACCAGATTTCTGGCTCAAGGGACAATAACAACGCGGCGATTGGCGATAATAAAATCAACGGTAATCCTGTTAATAGCCAATGGGCGATCACTTTCGCTAAGGCGGTCAACGGCAAGGGTTGAGCAATTAACAGTAATTGTTCCAAGGAACCGTCCACAAAATCATCTCGAAACAGCCGTTCAAAAGACAATAACGCCGATAACAACGCCGCCACCCACGCCACGGCAGGAGCGACGTTGGCTAATAATTTCGGATCCGCCCCCATTGCCAAGGGAAACAGGGTGATCACCATCAGGAAAAACCACAACGGATTGAGAATTTCCGCCTGTTTTCGCCACGCCATTTTGATTTCCCGTTGGATAATTTGGGTGAATATCATTGTATTTCTCCCGAAGTGCGGTAGCAATCCAACCGCACTTTTTGCAACATTGTGCTTTCCACATCCTGATGGCTGGTCAGAATCACGATTCCCCCTTGCTGGCAATGCTGTTCTAAATGGGTAATCAACATTTTCACACCGTGTTTATCAATGGCATTAAAGGGTTCATCTAAAATCCACAAGGGGGCTTTTGACAGCCACAATCTCGCCAAGCCAATACGTTTTTGTTGCCCTGCGGAAAGTTGACTCGCCATAATATCCTCACGCCCCAACAGCCCGACTTTTTCCAAGGCTTGCCATAAAATTTCATCGCCTTGCCAACAATGGCTGACCTGTTGATAAAATTTTAAATTTTCCCATGCGGTTAATTCAGGCTTAATTCCCGATAAATGCCCCAAATACAACAAATCATATTGGTAATCTTCTCGGCATTCAGAAATCTCTGTGAAATTCCACCGCACTTTACCGTGCAATGGACGAGCCAACCCCGTTAAAATCCGCAACAGACTGGTTTTACCTATCCCATTTTTCCCCTCAATCTGCACAAAATCACCCGATTGAAAACGCAAGTTCAGATCCGCAAACAGCAGATTATCGCCCCGTTGGCAAGCAAGGTGTTCAAGTTCAAGGGTGTTGGGCATTGTATAGTCCGTTCGTGATATTAGCCGTTTATTTTTGCCTGCGAATTTTATCACAAGGTCTTGTCTAAAGGGGTAACTCTTTTGGGGGATATTGCTGAGATAGATCAATTTATCGCCAATAAAAAGACGGATTTCACTGTTTTACTGAAATCCGCCTTAAATCAAAACTGAATTAATTATTGAAAAGAATCTTTCAACCGTTCATCAGCTCGGCGAGCTTCGCCTTTGTGTTGCAGTTTATTTAATTGTCTTTCCAATTTTTCTTCTACTTCATTAATGGCTTTATACATATCATCCGAAGTTGCACTGGCAAATAGATTACCATGTGCAGTACCAATGGTTGCCTCCACTGAAAAACCTTGCGGCACTTTGCTTAATACAAAATGCGGATTAATCAACTGGGTTTGCCATTTTTCCAATTTGGTTAATCGGTCTTCAATATGAGCTCGAATGGCTGGTGTGATGTCCATTTGTTTACTTGCAATATTAAGTGTCATAATAATCACCTCTTTTACTTCTTGATGAATGAAAATCTTTCCGCTTATCTACAAGGTAGGTTGTTTAACAACATTTTTCAAGTGCTTTCTCTCAATTTTTACAAGAAATTATTAAAAATGTGATCTTAGTCTCAAAAATGCAGAAAAACAGCGTCCCCGTTAATTTAGAACGAACATTTAATCTACAATTATTTCACCCTACTGCCCGCTTTCGCCCCGTTATCCACATCCAACAAGAACAAATCCGCTCCGCCAGTACCAGCCGATAAAATCATCCCTTGTGACACGCCGAATTTCATTTTGCGTGGAGCAAGGTTGGCGATCATAATCACTTGGCGACCGATTAAGTCTTCAGGTTGACTATACGCCCCTTTAATACCCGACAACACTTGGCGTTGTTCAAAGCCTAAATCCAATTGGAATTTCAATAATTTATTGCTTTCTGGTACGGCTTCGCAATGTAAAACAGTGGCGACACGTAAGTCAATTTTAGCAAAATCATCAATACTGATTTCAGGTTCTACGGGTTCAAATTCGCTCGAAACTGCGGTGTTTTTCTCCGCACTTTTTGCACTATTTGCAGAATTATTCACCGCCGCATTTTCTGCTTTGGAGGCCTCAATCATTTCATCAATTTGTTTCATATCCAAACGGTTAAATAAGGCTTTGAATGGGGCGATTTGATGTGCCAATAACGGTTGACTCAAATTGTCCCATGTTAATTCCGCTTGCAAGAATTGCTCCACCCGTTCGGCTAATTTTGGTAGTACGGGTTTTAAATAGCCCATTAGCACACGGAATAATTGAATCCCCATGGAACAGACTTCGTGCAACTCCCGATCTTTGCCCTCTTGTTTGGCGATCACCCACGGGGCTTTGTCGTCCACATATTTATTGGCTTTATCCGCTAATGCCATAATGGCACGAATCGCCTTGCCATATTCACGACTTTCGTAAAATTCGGCAATTTGCTCGGATTGTGCGGTAAATTCGTCAAATAGGCTTTGATCTTCCAATTGTGCTGCTAATTTGCCATCAAAGCGTTTTTGGATAAAGCCCGCATTACGAGACGCCAAATTCACTAATTTATTGACTAAATCGGCGTTCACCCGTTGTACAAAGTCTTCTAAATTTAAGTCTAAATCATCAATACGGCTACTGAGTTTTGCCGCATAGTAATAACGCAAACATTCAGGATCGAGATGTTTTAAATAGGTGGCAGCTTGAATAAAAGTACCACGGGATTTTGACATTTTTTCGCCATTCACCGTCACATAACCATGCACAAAAATATTGCTTGGCTTGCGTAAGTTTGCCCCTTCTAGCATTGCTGGCCAGAAAAGACTGTGGAAATACATAATGTCTTTGCCGATAAAATGATACAGTTCTGCGGTGCTTTCTTTCTTCCAAAAGGTATCAAAATCAATCTGTTCACGATCACAGAGATTTTTGAACGACGCCATATAGCCAATCGGGGCATCCAACCACACATAGAAATATTTGTTTTCGGTGTTCGGAATTTTAAAGCCAAAATACGGGGCATCACGGGAAATATCCCATTGTTGCAAGCCCGCATCAAACCATTCTTGCATTTTATTTGCCACTTCCGATTGCAATGCCCCTGAGCGGTTCCACTCTTGCAACATTTTTTCGAAACTTGGCAAATCAAAGAAATAATGCTCACTTTCTTTTAACACAGGCGTTGCCCCTGATACGGTGGAACGGGCGTCAATCAATTCCGTTGGGCTATAAGTAGCAGAACAAACTTCGCAATTATCACCATATTGATCCGGTGCTTTACATTTTGGGCAGGTGCCTTTCACAAAACGGTCGGGCAAGAACATGGCTTTTTCAGGATCGAATAATTGAGAAATCGTGCGGTTTTTAATAAAACCGTTTTCTTTCAATTTGGTGTAGATCATTTCCGACAAGACCCGATTTTCTTCGCTATGCGTGGAATGATAATTATCGAAACTGATATTAAAGCCCGAAAAATCCGCATAATGGGCGGTATGCACGTCATTAATCAGCTGTTCAGGCGTAATCCCCATTTGATCCGCTTTTAACATAATCGGCGTGCCGTGCGCATCATCGGCACAGACAAAATGAATGTCATTGCCCCGCATCCGTTGGAAACGCACCCAAATATCCGCCTGGATGTGTTCTAACATATGCCCTAAATGAATCGGGCCGTTGGCGTAAGGCAACGCACAGGTAACAAGAATTTGACGTTTTGGTTGAGTAGACATAAAAATACCTTTTAGAAAATTGACTGGCACAGAACACTGTGAAAATTGCGGTGATTTTACCTGATTTGGGGTATTTTATCCAGTTCATCCGCAATAAAACCATTCTTTGCTTAACATCACCTGAATATCGTGGTTAAATAGTCGGGTATTTAAGCGACTTCATTTTAGGAAAGATAATGAATATCCAATTTTCCCCTCATTTTACTGAAAAACAACAAACAGAGTTCATTCAACTGTTTAAACAGTTTACTCACCCAACCTTGCAAAAAGATTTAATTGCCCTAAGTGCGGTGAAAAAAATCGAAAAAATGCAAGATGTGTTGCGGATCGAAATTCAAATACCTTTTGCTTGGAACACAGCATTTGAGCAGTTAAAAACCACGCTTAGCCAAAATTTGTTAGGCATAGCAGAAGCCCAACAAATGAAATGGCAATTACATTATCAAATTGCCACCTTAAAACGTGCCAATAATCACCCCGCAGTCAAAGGGGTTAAAAACATTATTGCCATTAGTTCTGGCAAAGGCGGGGTAGGGAAATCTACCACGACGGTCAATTTAGCGTTAGCGTTACAAGCGCAAGGCGCAAAGGTGGGGATTTTAGATGCGGATATTTACGGCCCCTCCATTCCGCACATGCTTGGCGTGCCACACCAACGCCCGACTTCACCCGATAACAAACATATGCAACCGATTCAGGCTTATGATTTGCAGACTAACTCTATCGGTTATTTAATGGCGGAGGACAATGCCACCATTTGGCGTGGCCCCATGGCAAGCAGTGCGTTAAACCAACTGTTAAATGAAACCCTATGGAATGAGCTAGATTATTTGGTAATTGATATGCCACCAGGCACGGGGGATATTCAACTTACCCTATCACAACAAATTCCCGTCACAGGCGCCGTTGTGGTCACGACACCACAGGATATTGCGTTACTTGACGCAATCAAAGGCATTGCCATGTTTAATAAAGTATCGGTACCCGTGTTAGGCATTGTAGAAAATATGTCTATGCACATTTGCGCAAACTGCGGTCATCATGAGGCCATCTTTGGTACGGGCGGCGCAGAAAAAATTGCGGAAAAATATCAAGTCAATGTGCTAGGGCAATTACCGTTACATATTTGCTTGCGGGAAGATTTAGATAAAGGCACCCCAACTGTGATTGCTGAATCTAACCCTGACATTAAACAAGCCTATTTACAACTTGCTGAGAAAGTTGCTAGTGAATTATATTGGCAAGGCTCGGTCATTCCGGGTGAAATTATGTTTAAAGAAGTAAAATAGACGCTAATCAGTCTGTTGATCAAATAAAAGCTCAACAGACTGATGTTTAGAAAAAATCCTTATCTAAAGGTTAAATATTTTCAACACAAACCCACCTTAAAAGAAAATAAAATCAAGATAAAATACCAAATATTTTCCAATTCATAGATTTTTATATAAAAAATATTTTTATACCATTACATTTTTTGATATTTTTTACTAAAAAACCTTTGACAGAATGCGCTAAATCAGTAATATAGACGCTAATTTAGCAAATTTTAGGAATTTTATGTTTATCTTTCACGCTCTGCTACTCAACTTACGATTATCACATTCTTTGTGCGGTTAAGTTGTGGACGATAGAAAAATAGCATAAAACACGAATTTACAACCCCGCACTTTGATAAAAAGTTCGGGGTTTTTTATTAAAAAAACATAAAAAATACACCGCACTTTCAAAGTAAAACCCTAACGAAAAGAAAAGGATGACATTATGGCAGCAAACAACATTATTATTTTTGATACGACTCTACGTGATGGTGAACAGGCATTAAAAGCAAGTCTTACCGTAAAAGAAAAATTACAAATTGCCCTTGCTTTAGAACGATTAGGGGTGGATGTCATGGAAGTCGGATTTCCTGTTTCATCAGAGGGCGATTTTCTGTCAGTACGTACGATTGCGGAAAATATTAAAAACAGCCGTGTTTGTGCCTTATCTCGTGCCGTAGATAAAGATATTGATGCCGCTTATGAAGCCTTGAAAGTGGCTGATGCTTATCGGATTCATACCTTTATTGCCAGTTCAGCGTTACACGTAGAAGCCAAATTAAAACGTTCTTTTGATGATGTGGTGGGTATGGCTGTGGCAGCAGTAAAACGTGCGAGAAATTATACCGATGATGTAGAATTTTCTTGTGAAGATGCAGGGCGTACAGGGATTGACAACATCTGTCGCATCGTGGAAGCTGCCATTTCCGCTGGTGCAACCACAGTCAATATTCCTGATACAGTAGGTTTTTGCTTACCAACCCAATATGGTGGCATTATGGCAGATGTGTTAAACCGTGTGCCAAACATTGATAAAGCGATTATCTCCGTGCATTGCCATAACGATTTAGGTATGGCTACCGCCAACTCGTTAACTGCGGTGTTAAATGGGGCAAGACAAATTGAATGTACCATTAATGGTATTGGTGAACGAGCAGGCAATACGGCGTTGGAAGAAGTGGTAATGGCGATTAAAACTCGTCAAGATATGTTTAACGGCTTAGATACCCGTATTAATACCCAAGAAATTCACCGTGTCAGCCAAATGGTGAGCCAACTTTGTAATATGCCAATTCAGCCGAATAAAGCCATTGTGGGCGATAATGCTTTTGCTCATTCTTCAGGTATTCACCAAGACGGTATGTTGAAAAATAAAAATACTTACGAAATTATGTCGCCTGAAAGTATCGGTTTGAAAAAAGAAAAATTAAATTTGACTGCTCGTTCTGGTCGTGCGGCGGTGAAAGGTCACATGGCGGATATGGGTTATACCGAAGCAGATTACGATTTGGATAAATTATACGAGGCTTTCTTGAAATTGGCAGATAAAAAAGGTCAAGTGTTTGACTACGATTTAGAGGCGTTGGCATTTATTGATATGCAACAAGGCGATGAAGATCGTTTAACTTTAGACGTGATCACTTCACAAACGTTAAGTGGTTTACCTGCTTCAGCCTTTGTACAAGTGGCGTTAGACGGTCATCGTATTAATCAAGTTTCTAATGGCGGTAATGGTCCTGTGGATGCAGTGTATAATGCGATTATGCAAATTGTGGGTATGGATTTGAAAATGTCCCATTATAATTTAACCGCCAAAGGTGAGGGAGCGGAAGCACTTGGTCAAGTGGATATTGTAGTGGAATATGAGGGTCGCCGTTTCCATGGGGTCGGCCTTGCCACGGATATTGTGGAATCTTCCGCACTGGCGTTAATTCATGCGATTAATGCTATTTATCGTTCGCAAAAAGTGGCGAATTTGACCAGAAATTTAAAACATTAATCTTGTAGGGGCGTATTGCATACGCCCAAAAACTCAACATATTGATAAAAAATAGGAAATAAACAATGTCAACATACAACGTAGCAGTTTTATCAGGCGACGGCATCGGTCCTGAAATTATGGCAGAAGCCATTAAAGTGTTAGATGTGGTACAACAAAAATACGGTTTTACATTAAATTACAACCATTTCAACGTAGGCGGTATTGCCATTGATAAACAAGGTTGTCCATTGCCTGAAAATACCTTACAAGGCTGTGAATCAGCCGATGCGATTTTATTTGGTTCGGTGGGTGGTCCAAAATGGGAAAACTTACCACCAGATCAACAGCCTGAACGTGGTGCCTTATTGCCGTTACGTAAACATTTTAAATTATTCAGTAACTTACGCCCTGCCACGCTGTACAAAGGTTTAGAAAAATTCTGTCCATTGCGTGCGGATATTGCCGAAACAGGTTTTGATATGGTAACAGTGCGTGAATTAACGGGCGGGATTTATTTCGGTCAACCCAAAGGGCGTGAGGGCGAGGGTTCACAAACTAGAGCCTTTGATACCGAAGTGTATTATAAATATGAAATTGAACGTATTGCCAAAGTCGCCTTTGAAACTGCAATGAAGCGTAGCAAACACGTAACTTCAGTGGATAAAGCCAATGTGTTAATCAGCTCAATTTTATGGCGTGAAACGGTGAATGAAGTGGCAAAACAATATCCAGAAGTCAAATTAGATCATATTTATATTGATAACGCCACCATGCAGTTGATTAAACAGCCGTCTTTCTTTGATGTGCTACTCTGCTCCAATATTTTTGGCGATATTATTTCTGATGAATGTGCCATGATCACAGGTTCAATGGGCATGTTGCCGTCCGCCAGTCTAAATGAACAAGGCTTTGGCTTATACGAACCTGCTGGCGGTTCTGCCCCTGATATTGCTGGCAAAGGCATCGCCAACCCGATTGCTCAGATTTTATCGGCAGCGATGATGTTACGTCATAGTTTTAACCAAAACGAAGCCGCCACAGCCATTGAAAGTGCGGTGAAAAAAGTGTTAGCATCTGGACATAGAACGGCTGATTTAGCCGATAATAGCCAACCAGTTTCCACTAGTGAAATGGGAACGTTGATTGCTAACGCCATTTAAAAAAATACAACCCAACGAATTAACAAAACCTAACGAGAAATAAAAATGGGAAAAACACTCTACCAAAAATTATTCGACAGCCATGTGGTGTATGAAGCAGACGGCGAAACGCCGATTCTGTATATTAACCGCCATTTGATCCATGAAGTCACCAGTCCGCAAGCCTTTGACGGCTTACGTGTAGCAAATCGTCAAGTTCGCCAAGTTAATAAAACCTTTGGCACCATGGATCACAGTATTTCTACCCAAGTACGTGATGTGAATAAACTTGAAGGTCAAGCAAAAATTCAAGTGCTTGAGCTAGACAAAAACTGCAAAAATACCGGTATTCAATTATTTGATATGAATACCAAACAACAAGGGATCGTGCATGTTATGGGGCCTGAACAAGGCTTAACTTTACCCGGTATGACCATTGTTTGCGGTGATTCGCATACTGCTACTCACGGTGCATTTGGTGCTTTAGCATTTGGGATCGGGACATCTGAAGTCGAACATGTACTTGCCACCCAAACCCTAAAACAAGCACGTGCCAAAAGTATGAAAATTGAAGTCCGTGGCAAAGTCAACCTAGGGATTACGGCAAAAGATATTGTGTTAGCCATTATTGGCAAAACCACCATGGCAGGCGGAACAGGTTATGTGGTCGAGTTCTGTGGTGAAGCCATTCGTGATCTTTCCATGGAAGGGCGTATGACCGTCTGCAACATGGCGATTGAATTAGGTGCCAAAGCAGGACTTGTTGCACCCGATGAAACCACCTTTGCTTATTTAAAAGATCGCCAACACGCACCGAAAGGCAAAGATTGGGACGACGCAATTGCCTATTGGAAAACCTTAAAAACCGATGATGATGCCGAATTTGATGCAGTAGTCACCTTAGAGGCGAAAGATATTGCACCACAAGTGACTTGGGGAACCAACCCAGGGCAAGTGATTGGTATTGATCAACGGGTGCCAAATCCTGAAGAAATGGCGGATCCAGTGGCTCGAGCGTCAGCAGAAAAAGCCTTAAACTACATTGGATTAGACGCTAATACCGATTTAACTAAAGTGGAAGTGGATCAAGTCTTTATTGGATCTTGCACGAACTCACGTATTGAAGATTTACGTGCGGCAGCAGCGGTAATGAAAGGACGCAAAAAAGCGGATAATGTCAAACGTGTACTTGTGGTACCAGGTTCGGGATTAGTCAAAGAACAAGCGGAAAAAGAAGGATTAGACAAAATCTTTATTGCCGCTGGTGCAGAATGGCGTAACCCTGGTTGCTCCATGTGTTTAGGTATGAATGATGACCGTTTAGGTGAATGGGAACGTTGTGCATCTACATCTAACCGTAACTTTGAGGGTCGTCAAGGTCGAAACGGTCGTACCCACTTAGTTAGCCCTGCGATGGCGGCGGCGGCGGCGGTGTTTGGTAAATTCGTTGATATTCGTAATATCGCATTAAACTAAGCCAATAAGGAGCAAAACATGGCAGGATTTAAACAACTTTCTGGTCTGGTTGTGCCACTTGATGCGGCGAACGTAGATACGGATGCAATTATTCCAAAACAATTTTTACAAGCCATTACTCGTGTTGGGTTTGGCAAACATTTATTTCACGAATGGCGTTATTTGGACGCCGACGGCACTCAAGCCAACCCTGAATTTGTGTTGAACTATCCACAATATCAAGGAGCCACCATTTTATTGGCTCGCAAAAATTTAGGTTGTGGATCTTCACGTGAACACGCCCCATGGGCATTAGCAGATTATGGTTTCAAAGCGATGATCGCCCCGAGCTTTGCGGATATTTTCTATAACAACAGCTTAAACAATCACATGCTACCAGTACGTTTAAGCGAACAAGAAGTCGAAGAAATTTTTCAATGGGTCTGGGCGAATACAGGCAAAGAAATTCAAATTGATCTGGAGGCTATGACCGTAACCACTGGCGATAAAGTCTATCATTTTGAACTAGACGAATTTCGCCGTCATTGCTTATTAAATGGCTTAGATAATATCGGGTTAACCTTGCAACACGAAGACAAAATTGCGGAATACGAAAGTAAAATTCCCGCATTTTTGCGTTAAAAATCAATAAAAAAACACCGCAGTTTAATGGAAAAATCCAAAAACTGCGGTGTTTTTTCAGGTAATTTTCTGATTAATACTAGCCTTTTTCCCCATAAAGTTTTATACTACTTTTCTAGTATCAACTCGGACTAGAACAGTATGTTATTAATGAAAAATCAGCGAATTTTTTATAACATTCCCACCCTATTTATCAATACATGCTCATTGATAAGCGGTTTATTTTCTATTAATACGCATTTCCTATCCGCTCACTTCACATCTATCATTATGGAATCCTTATGAAAAATCATGTTCGTAGCTTTAAAACCTATATAAGAGATGAAATTATCAAAAAAGGCGGTTGGGTCAACGCCCATGCTCATGCCGACCGTGCTTTTACCATGACACCGGAAAAAATCAGTATTTATCATAACTGTAATCTGCAACAAAAATGGGATCTGGTGGATGAAGTTAAACGCACCTCCACGGTGGAGCATTATTATGCACGTTTTAGTCAAGCTATTGAGCTGATGATTTCGCAAGGGGTTACGGCGTTTGGAACATTCGTGGATATTGATCCCGTCTGTGAAGATCGGGCGATTATTGCGGCACATAAAGCTCGAGAAGTGTATAAAAGCGACATTGTGTTGAAATTTGCCAACCAAACCTTAAAAGGGGTGATTGAGCCAACCGCAAGAAAATGGTTTGATATTGGTTCAGACATGGTGGATATGATCGGTGGCTTGCCTTATCGTGATGAATTAGATTATGGTCGTGGTTTAGAGGCCATGGATATTTTACTGGATAAAGCCAAATCGCTAGGGATTATGTGCCATGTTCACGTGGATCAATTTAATACCCCAAAAGAAAAAGAAACCGAGCAACTTTGTGATAAAACCATTGAGCATGGTATGCAAGGACGTGTCGTCGCCATTCATGGAATTTCGATTGGTGCCCATTCAAAAACTTACCGCTACAATTTGTATCAAAAAATGCGTGAGGCACAAATGATGATGATCGCTTGTCCGATGGCATGGATTGATAGTAACCGCAAAGAAGAATTGATGCCATTCCATAATGCCTTAACGCCCGCTGATGAAATGATTCCAGAGGGGATCACGGTTGCCATTGGTACGGATAATATTTGTGACTACATGGTGCCGTTATGCGAGGGGGATATGTGGCAGGAACTTAGCTTGTTAGCCGCCGGTTGCCGTTTCCCAAATTTAGAAGAAATGGTCAATATTGCCAGTATTAATGGGCGTAAAGTATTAGGTTTAGATCCGATTAAATAATCGCCGTTTATCCTTTTTATTCAGGGGATCTTTTTCATAAAATCCCCTGAATTTTTTTCTTTTTCGCAGTAAAATAATCTCATCATTTCATTTAACCGAGATCAGGATGACATCATGTTGTGGATTAGTTTTGCCTTATTCATTGGGGCAGGCATTGCATTACAAACGGCGATCAATGCAAAATTACGCCTTGCGGTGGGATCGCCTTTTATTGCCTCCAATATTTCTTTTTTAGTGGGTACCCTCTGCTTGTTTTGCTTTGGCTTAGTGAGTACTCAATCTTTTCTCGCTGATACGCAAACCATCGCCAATACCCCCCTTTGGATGTGGCTTGGTGGTTTTTTAGGCACCATTGCGTTGACCACCAATATTTTGCTATTTCCGCATTTAGGTGGTGTGCAAACGGTGATTATGGTGATTCTCGGGCAAGTGTCCATGGGCCTGATTATCGATCACTTTGGTTTATTTCATACCCCACAATATGCCTTTAGTTTAAGCCGTTTACTGGGGGCAATTTTATTGTTAAGCGGTATTTTTCTGGTCGTGCGTCGCCCTAAAATGTCTCACACACCGCAAACAACATCTTCCCTTTGGTTATGGCGAATTATCGGGATTGTGGCAGGTGGCATGGGCGCTATGCAAACCGCTATCAATGGTGCCTTAGGCCATGAATTACATTCACCATTACTCTCTGCCCTGATCTCTTTTGCGGTGGGAACCCTCTGTTTATTCCTGTTTATTAACGCACAACGTCAACCTATTTTGCCTGCCTTACATCAAGCGGCAAAAGCAAAACTTCCTATTTGGGTATGGTTTGGCGGTTCGCTAGGGGCATTGTTTGTGTTTGGCAACGTGTTGCTAGTGCCAGAATTGGGCACCGGTCAAACGGTGATCTTTGCCTTAGCCGGTATGATTATTGGTAGCCAATGTATTGACCACTTCGGTATATTAGGTGCAGTGAAAAAACCATTACAGCTTATACAATTTATTGGATTAGCTCTGTTACTCACTGGCATTGCCATTATTCGATTATATTAAAAAAAATCACCGCACACATAAATATGTGAGCCATTTTGCAACCATTGCCAAATATCCGCAGCATTTTCACGAATTTTATCTTGTACATAAATTTTCTCGTGGCTTCATCGGCTGCACGCTTTTGTAAAAAGGCTCGGAACGGTGCAATGCCCGTACCCGCACCAATCATAATAATCGGGGTGCCACTATTTTCTGGCAATCTAAAATTATTATTCTGCTCCACGAAAACCCCTACCGCACCATCTTCTTCCGCACGTTCCGCAAGATAATGGGAAGCACAACCTTGCCGCTCGTGATCTTCATCTTGATAACGTATTTGCCTTCCACTGAATTGGAAGTACAAAGTACATTACGGTTTGCGTCCGTTGCGGTGGCAATAGAATCTAAGCCTAATTGATGTAACCACTGGTGTATAGACTTGATATTCGTTTTCAGCACACCATGATATTGGAAAAATAGAAATCAGCTTAAATCATATAAGAAAGCCATATAACAACAGAAATAATCTGTTGCTGTTAGTTAAAAAATTTATAAAAATGTACATAATCACTGCCTATGAATGGAATAAGGGTTTTCAAGGTGAATATGAAAAGTCTATTATCAGTGGGTTTGCTTTCTGCTATACTACCCTCAAAATATTTTAGGAACATGCTCAATGACATTACCCCATAAACTGGCTTTTATCAGCGCACTCCTTTTTCTCACTGCCTGTAATGCCGTGCAATATCAACCGTTAGCCACCATTGACCAAGTGGATATGAGCAAAGGCTATCGCATTCAAAAAGTGATGCAAGATAAATTCAATGATCAAACCATTGTAGCGATTATGTTTTCTGGTGGCGGCACAAGAGCGGCGGCTTTTGGTTATGGCGTGCTAGAAGAATTAAATAGTCACCCCATCACCTTAGACGGTAAAAACACAAACTTAATTGAGCATGTGGATATGGTATACGGCGTGTCTGGCGGTTCCGTCTTAGCGATTTATTATTCGCTTTACGGCAAAGAAACCATTCCGAATTTTGAGAAAAAATTCTTAAAGCAAAATTTCCAAAAATTAATGGTGAACCAAACCCTGTCTTTTGCCAATATGCCACGTTTATTTTCGCCCGAATTCGGACGGGGTGATTTATTGCAAGAACAATTTGAAAATACGCTCTTTGGAAATAAAACCTTTGGGGATTTAGCCACCGCACGCAAAGGCCCGTTTGCCGTGATCAGTGCAACAGATATGTCGATTGGTCGACGCTTAGATTTTACCCAAGAACAATTTGATACCATGTGTCTGGATTTAGCGAAATTACCGCTTGCTCGAGCAGTAGCCGCCTCTAGTGCAGTGCCACTGGTATTTTCACCATTGACCTTGAATAATAATGGCGGAAACTGTCATTATCAATTACCAAAAGAATTACAAGCGACCTTAAATGCCGAGCCTGACAGTTTGCAAAATGAATCCCGTCAGCAATATATTCGTCAATTACAACAATACGGTAACAGCGAAGATCGACCATATATTCATTTATTAGACGGCGGATTAACCGATAATTTAGGGATAAAAAGTTTGCTAGAAACCCAAGAAGTGTCGCCTGAAAGTGCCATTCGTGAACGGTTAAAAAGCAGCAACATTAAACGCATTATTGTAATTAGCGTGAATGCGCAAAATCAGATTAGCACAGAAATTGATAAAAAAGCAGAAATACCGAGCTTTTCCGATCAAGCCACAGCGGTGATTGATGTGCCGATTGAACAAACTTCACAAGCCAGTTTAAACCGTTTTCGAGCTGTGGTGGATGCACGAAATGAGGAATTAGCTAAAGTCAAAGGTAATAAAGCGGGCATCTATTTTATTAGCCTGAATTTACGAGATTTGCCTGATGATCAAGCAGAATTTCGTCAACGTATGCTGAATTTGCCGACCACGTTTTATTTACCGAATGATGACATTAATGATTTGAAAAAGGCGGCTCGGATTTTACTTAATCAATCCAAGGAATATCAGCGTTTGCGTAGAGAAAACCAATAATGGTTCAATGAACGCCCGCTAATTAAAGTGCGGTGAAAAAATCATGTTTTTTTCACCGCACTCTTTCATACTAAAAATCCATAATATCAATCACTTCTCGTATTTTCATTAATACCATTTTCAAATCGGGTTTAATATTGCGTTCAAAGTGATAACGAACACTGGCTAACATCATTTTGGCAAAAATGGTGCTTTGATAATCCATGAATTCTGGATCCACTTGTTTTTGTTCCAATAGGACGAGCAAAAAGCCTTTCATCATTTGTTGCATATCTGCATAAAGATGTAGTTTCGGTGTGTCGATTTTCCAGAGGGCTAAAATTAATTCGCGTTTGTCCCAAATTTGCGGGATCAGCTGTAAGTAAAATAAATTGAGATTTTTACTCTCTAAACGTTGCTCCATTCTTTCGGCTAAGAGTTGTTTAAATTCGGCGATCATTTTAGCGGCTAAATCCGTTTTACCGGAATAATGACGATAAAACGTACTCCGGTTAACCATGGCTTTGTCTAAAATATCTTGAACGGAAATATCGGTAAAGGATTTGTCTTTTAATAAAGTCACAAGGGCTTGTTGAATATAATATTGAGAACGCTGTACACGTAAATCTGCTTGTTCTGTCATGCCAATTACCTTTGTCTTTTTCTGCGTTATGCACACATATTATCAATTTTGTTATCATAACATAACTTTTGTTAAAATATTGTTGATTGTATAAAAAAGAGGATAGGTTATAATTTCCGCAATTTTTTAGGCCATAAATGATAGGTAACACGAATGAAAAAAATCCTTATATTAATTATCTTACTTGCCCTTGCTGGCGGTGGTTATTACTATTATCAATCTCAACAATCCAAAGTCGAAGTGTCAAATCTGGCGGCCAGTAATGGGCGTTTGGAATTGAAACGTATCGACTTGCAAAGTTTATATGCGGGTCGGGTGAAAACCGTGGCGGTGGAAGAAGGGCAATATGTGCATGTCAATGACTTGATCGCCGAACTTGCCTCTGAAACCTCAACGAGCCAAGTGGATCAAGCGAAAGCAAACAAACAAAAAGCACAAGAAACCATTGCCCGTGCGCAAGCGGATATTCAAGCAGCGCAACAGCAACAAAAAGTGGCGCAATTAGAATTAGACAATGCGTTGAAATTGCGTAAAGATGGCTTAGTGTCTGCCTCAGAAGTAGCTCGCCGTCAAGCGGATCGTGATGCAGCGGTGGCAAAAGTGAAATCTGCCACTGCCAGTTTAGCCGAAATTCAACGTAACGTTGAAGTGGCGGAAACCCAAATCGCCCAAGCAACCTCGGTGACTGATGATATGATTATTCGTACGCCTTATGCGGGTGTCATTGAGTACCGTTTTGTGGATGAAGGTAACGTGGTTGCTGCGGGTAGCCGAGTGGCGAGTTTGCTCGATCCGACGGATGTCTCAATGTATATTTTTGTTCCTGCGACGGATATGGCGAAAATCAAAGTCGGTGATGAGGCTCGTATTGTGTTAGACGGCGTGGAGGCGGTATTCCCTGCGGTGGTGAGCCAAATTGCGACACAATCACAATTTACCCCGAAATCCGTGGAAACCTTAGCGGAACGGACCAAATTTATGTTTAAAATTAAACTTAAAGTCCCTGCCGATGTGGCCACCAAATATCAAGGCTTACTGAAAGGGGGTATGGCCGGTAATGGTTATGTACGTTTAGATAACAGTGATTGGGCAAGTCATTTAGCGGTTAAATTACCACAGGAGTAATTCATGACCGTCGCTGTTTCTATTCAACATCTCACGCACTGCTATGGTGATAATGAAGCGTTAAAAGACGTTTCCTTAGAAATCACCAAGGGGTCAACCGTTGGGCTTGTCGGGCCTGACGGGGTGGGAAAATCTACCTTGCTTTCGATTATTGCAGGGGTGAAAATTATTCAACAAGGTTCGGTGCAAGTGCTGGACTGCGATATGGCAAAAACGGCGCCACGAGAAAGTGCGTTACCTCGCATTGCGTTTATGCCACAAGGGTTGGGGAAAAACCTCTATCCAACGCTCACCATTAAAGAAAATATTGAGTTTCATGCGGATCTGTTTGGTTTAAGCAAAAAAGAACTGGGTGATCGCACCCAACGTTTATTGCAGGCTACGGGATTAGCTCCCTTTGGCGACCGTGCAGCGGGTAAACTTTCTGGCGGTATGAAACAAAAACTCAGTCTTTGCTGTGCGTTAGTGCATAGTCCTGATTTGCTTATTTTAGATGAACCCACCACCGGCGTTGACCCATTATCTCGCCGTCAATTCTGGGCGTTAGTGGATAATCTACGTGCCGAAATGAGCGAAATGACCGTGATCGTCGCCACCGCTTATATTGACGAGGCACAAGGTTTTGAGTATCTGATTGCTATGGACGACGGCAAAATTCTGGAAAACGATAAAACCAACGCCGTACTGGATCGCTACAACACAGATTCCCTTGAAGTGGCCTATGTGAAAATGTTGCCAGAAGATAAACGAGGTAGCGAAAATGGTTTGGTCTTGCCGCCATTTGAATCCGATCCTAATTCACCGTTAGCCATGCAAGCCTCGGATTTAACCAAAAAATTTGGGGATTTCACGTCGGTGAACAAGGTGTCTTTTGAAATCGAAAAAGGCGAAATCTTTGGTTTTTTAGGTTCCAATGGCTGTGGCAAATCCACCACCATGAAAATGCTCACTGGTCTGATTGAACCCACTAGCGGTACCGCACAATTATTAGGCGAATCCATTGAGGCTGGCTCAAATGCGATTAAAAAACGAGTCGGCTACATGTCGCAGGCTTTTTCACTGTACGAAGAATTAACCGTCAGAGATAATCTCGAATTACACGCAAAATTATACGAACTTGGCCGTAAAAGCGAAAGTGCGATTAAACAAACACTCGAATATTTCCAATTAACGGAAATGGCGGACACGCTGCCTTCTGCATTACCTTTGGGGATTCGTCAACGTTTACAATTAGCCTGTGCCTGTTTGCATAGTCCAGAAGTGTTAATTTTGGATGAACCGACCTCAGGAGTGGATCCTGCTGCTCGGGATATGTTCTGGGAAATGCTGATTAAACTTTCTCGTGAAGATAAAATCACCATTTTCGTGACCACGCACTTTATGAATGAGGCCATGTATTGTGACCGTTTGTCGCTGATGCACAAAGGCAACGTACTGGCTCTCGGTACGCCACAAGAACTGATTGATGAACATCATTCTAACAGTTTAGAAGAGGCTTTTATTCAATATTTGCTCATTGCCGAACCGGAAAATACCATTGAAAAAGCGGACGGTAAGACAAATAATGTCGTAACGGAAACCAAGCCAGTGAAAAAACAAAATGCGTTAATGTATTTCTTCCTGATGACTTGGGCCTTTGCGGTGCGTGAGGCAAAAGAATTAGCCCGAGATAAAATCCGTTTAATGTTCGCCATTTTTGGCCCGATTGTTTTACTTATGGCCACGGGTTGGGCGATTTCTTTCGACGTGGGTGAAATGCGTTTTGGGGTTTACGATCAAGATCAAAGCCCAGAAAGCCGAGCGTTAATTCAAACCTTTACAGGATCTGGCTATTTTGATTTACAAGCCACCATTCATTCACGTGATGATTTAAACTTAGTGTTAAAACGTGCTGGCGTGGAAGTCGTGGTTGAAATTCCATCTGGCTTTGGGCGTGATTTATTAAATGGTCGTTCGCCAGAAGTAGGATTCTTTATTGATGGCTCATTGCCTGCTAATACTTCTACGGTGCAAGGCTATGTCACCAGTATTATGTCGCAATTTAATGCACAATATGCTACATCCACCAACAGTGGCGGGATCAATATCGTGCCACGCATGATGTACAACCCTGAATCAAAAAGTGTTAACGCCATGGTGCCAAGTTTGATGATGATGATCATGATGATGATCCCTGCCATGATGACCGCACTCGGTGTGGTGCGTGAGCGTGAAATCGGCTCCATTATGAACCTGTATTCATCACCAGCCAAAGTGATTCAGTTCCTACTGGGTAAACAGCTCCCCTATATTTTAATGGGTGGCGTGAACTATATTATCCTAGTGGGCATGGCCATTTTCTGGTTTGGTGTCCCAGTAAAAGGTTCCTTAGCGGTATTAAGTTTAGGTGCCATGATCTTCATTTGGGCATCCACTAGCTTTGGTTTATTAATTTCCAGTTTAATGAAATCACAAGCCGCCGCATTGTTTATTGTGGCCATTGCGACCATGATTCCAACCATGAACTTCTCGGGGATGATGTACCCTGTTTCCAGTATGGCTTGGTGGGCTCAAATTCTGAGTAATTTCTTCCCTGCGTCATGGTTCCAAAGTATCAGTGCAGGCACCTTTACCAAAGGTATTCCATTTGAAGATTTGCATAACAACTTTTTAGTGTTGCTTATTTTCCCTTTGGTTTATCTGATGGTTGCCAGTATTAAATTGAAAAAACAGGAGGCGTAATGCGTGCATTAAAATCTCTCTTTACGCTCACCGTCAAAGAACTGAAAAGTTTATTTAGCGAACCGGCGTTATTAATTGCCATTTTAATGGTGTTTACCGTGATGATTGGGATGTTAGCCAATGCGATTACCTATGATGTAAAATCTGCACCCATTGCGATTATTGATCATGATAAATCGGCGTTAAGCTATCGTTTACAAGATGCCATTAAAGAACCTTATTTCACCAAACCGGTAGAAATGACACGTGATGAGGCCCATCACTTAATGGATAAAAATAAAATTATTTTTGCCTTAGAAATTCCAGAGAACTTTGAAAAAGATCTGTTAATGGGACGTCATCCTGAGCTTTATCTGCAAGTGGATGCCACCATGATGACGCAAGCCGGAGCTGGCTCAACCATGTTAACAGGTTACATTACGCAAGAAATCAGCGAATTTCTGGGAGCGAAATCAAGTAACGCACCGGCGGTTGCGGTGGTTAACTCATTGTATAACCCCAATGCAGAAAGTGTGCGATTTGTTCCGACCATGAAAATTGGCGATATGTTGGCGTTAATGGTGATGGTGTTAGTTGGCTCGGCGGTGATCCGTGAGCGTGAGCGTGGCACCATGGAACATCTGTTAGTGATGCCGGTTAATGCGTCAGAAATTCTGTTAGCGAAAATTCTCGCCAACGGATTAGTTAACTGGGTAGCGGCCATGATCTCTATGCGATTAGTGGTGAACTGGTATTTAGACGTGCCGATCAACGGTGAATTGTGGTTATATGGCGTGGGGTTAGCACTCTTTCTCTTTGCGATTTCCTCCTTAGGCGTGATGTTAGCCACGATTGCACCCACCATGGCGCAATTTAGCTTGCTCGTGGTGCCAACTTATATGGTGTTATTACTCTTCTCTGGCTCGGCAGCACCAAGAATCAACATGCCAGTGGTCGCACAAGAAATCAGTAAATACTGGCCAACCACCGTATTCGCTGACTTCTCACAAGATGTCCTCTTCCGTGGGGCAGGTATTGATATTTTATGGACGAAGTTACTCACTGTTTCAGTGGTCGCATTAATTTGTTTAATCTTCGCCCTATTACGCTTTAAGAAAATGTTAGAAAGACAAGGCTAACAAAAAGGAAACACAATGAATAAATTTAAAATTACTCTCGTTGCAGCCGTGTTATTAGGCTTAACCGCTTGCCAACAAACCCAAGTATCCACTGAAAGTGCGGTGAATTTACCGGTAAATTTTAGCCAACAAGGCACCGCTCAAATAGACTTAAGTCAATGGTGGAACAGTTGGAATGATCCGGTATTAAGCAATTTAATTAATAAAGGATTAGCCCAAAACCTAGACTATAAATTAGCTTTAAGCCGTTTAAATGAAGCCCAAGCAGGAGCTGACTATTCAGAAGCCGATAAAGGCATTAATGTATCTGGGAGTGTCAGTGGTGGCGGTTCTTATAGCGATATGAATATGTATGGCACCGACCGTGAAAGTAAAGGCCTTAATGGTTACGGTGGCTTAAGTGCAAGTTGGGAAGCTGATTTCTTTGGTAAAAAATCCAGTGACAGCGACGCAGCTCGTTTTCAACGTGACGCAGTACAACAACAAGCCTATTCAGCTAAGATGTTAATTTCTAGCAATATTGCTCAACATTATATCAATGCACGTGCGATTCAACAGCAACAAGTGACGAGCAATCAACAAATTGCAGAATTAAACAAACTGGCTCGCTATGTGAAAGGCCGTTTTAATGCGGGGCAAGCAACCGCTTACGAAGTGAGCGAAATTGAAACCCAAATCACACAAGCTAAAGCACAACAAACTACGCTCAACTCGCAATATACCACGGAAGTGCGAGCTATTGCCGTGTTATTAGGCGAAGTGCCACAAGGTTTTACGCTACCAGATAGCCGTAATATTTTAGCCAATTTACCCAAAGCACCAGTAGGTAGCACGCCAGAAGGTTGGTTAGAACGTCGCCCTGATTTACAAGCACAACGTTATTCGGTGCATGCTGCAGCGGCCAAAGTCGCCAGTGCCAAAGCGGATCTCTACCCACGTTTTTCTCTCAGCTTTATGGCGGACGGCGGAAAAATGCAAGCGGATGGTGACACGGTACTGAAAGGCTGGATGTCCATGGTCAGTGTGGGCATTAATGTACCACTTTTCACCAATGGACGCATTCAAGCCAATATTGATAAAGCGGATGCGGCACTGCAATCTGCTTTATTAGAATACGACAGAACCTTATTAAATGGTTTAGCCGAAGTGGATAATGCCTATCATCAACAATATACCCAAGCTCGTCAAAGCCAATTATTTGCCCAATCTTTAACCCAAGCAAACAAACAAGCTAATGATGCGGTGAAATTGTTCCAAAATGGTAATAAAACCTTAGATAGTACGATTAATGCACGTATTAATGCGATCAATGTACAAAATCAGCTAATTCAATCACAACGCCAACAAGCATTGAGTTTGGTGAGTTTGTATAAGGCACTTGGGGGCGGTTGGTAATACGCCATTCCTGTCAAAACAATAGTGCGGTGAAAAATGTTTTTGTTTTTTCACCGCACTTTGTCTACTATTCCCCTCTCTACTGTGTCGAGAATACAGATCACCCGCATAAAAAATACCCACCTAAATTAGGGTGGGTATTTTCAAATAGCATGGCTACTTTTTACAATGGCTTTTTTGAATAACCGATTGTGTGGCTTGATTAATCATTTCTGATACTTCATTTGGATTATTTGCGGTAAAGACCGACCCATTCGTGATCCTTGCCACACAGTCTGCCGCTTTAGCTCCACCAATATCCACCACATTAATTTTTAATCTTGGCTGTTTTTTATGAATTTGTGCAGCTAATGTACATACATTAACGGATGGATTACAAGATTCTTCTCCGTCACTAATTAATAAAATGAAATCATCTCGATCACGCCCTGCCAACATATTGCTAGCGGTACGTAATCCATCCACCAACGGTGTCATCCCCGTTTGAACTGGATGTAATTTATTAATTTTTTGTTTTAACGCAGCACGTTTATTTGGACGATAAAATCCGTAGTTAGTTGCTTTCGGACAAGATTGTAATGCCACTAAACCAATATCCATATTATCGCCTAATTTATCAATAATCGAGGCTGCTGCAGGCTTGGCTTGATCTAAGCGATTTGGATGACGATAAGCACGACGTTCTTCTGCTCGTGTAATCTGTCCACCCTGTTTGATACGTTTTTCTAACTGCTTAATAAACTTAGCTTCTTTTAAGGAAAGTAACATCGACGGCGAGTTATCAAACACAATCACCATTTTATTCGGTTCAGTTGTATCAGTTGAATCTTCACATTCTGGCTCAACTGCCGGAGGTGGCTCTGGTTCTGGAGCTGGCACGACTGGCGGTTCTTCCACTACAGGCTCCTCGACTTTCGGTTCTTCGACTTTTGGTTCCTCAACTTTCGGCTCCTCTACCTTTGGTTCCTCGGCTTTTGGTTCTTCTTTCGGTTGCACCACTTCAGGCGGTGTCACGGGTTCTTGTACGGGCAATTCTGGCGTTCTGAAATAGAACCACCATGCGAGGAATCCCAATAAAAGCAAAAATAATGGCAGTAACCAACAACAGCAACGATGTGGCGTCATGACATAGGTTGTGGCTACTGGGGCAGCAACAGGCGTAGCGGCTATGGGTGCAGGTTTAGGTTTCGGTTTACCAATCCCCCATCCAGTCACCACGGGTTCATCATTAATTTGATAGACTTCGATGCCATCATAACCCGCACCATCCAATAAGCCTTGAACTTGCGCTTGTTGTTCGGGAGATAATGTTCCCTTAATTTGGACAAACAGTTGCTCAATGGATTTGAGGCGACTATCAATCTTATGTTGTAAATCCGCAGGCAAAGGTGGTACGACTTTGATAGGCTGACCTTGTAATGTCGAATACCACTCTACGACGGTTTGTGTATTTTCTGCGGTGGCGCCATTTTCTACGGCTGCGTTTTTTTGTTCCTTGACAAGCGGTTCTGCAAAAATAGTCAGGGTGCTAGGAGGTAAATGGCGATTCAATAGCTGACGGGTGACGGAAAAATGTTTTAAAATTTCCACCGCACTTTTTTGCGGCTCATTGAGTACGGTTCGGGCAAGTCGTTGCATAAGGATCCCTTTGATTGTAAAAACGTACGGTGAATAGTCTCACCGTACGTTAAGCGAAGATTATAAATCAGTTGCAGTTTGTTTCAAGGCGTTAACTTTTTGTTGTAAACGTTGAATTTCAGCTTGTTTTTCAGCATCCGATTTACCGCTGTTTTGCACCGTGCCGATTTGTTTTTGTAACTGACTAATTTGTTGATCAACCTGTTGTTTGGTTTGTTGTTTCTTACTCACCTGAGATTTTAGTGATGCAGTGGTCGCTTTGGATTTTGCCACTTGCGCCTTAGTGCTGCTCACTTTCGCACTGGCTGCCTGTTGTTGTGCTTTCACCTTAGAATAGGTTTGGCGAGAAGCACTATTTTCAGACTCGGCATTGGCTAACTCCGCCTCTTTATTGTTAATGCGTTGATCATAGCCCCCACCATTTGCACAGGCCATTTTGGTAAACAAACTTTGTTGTTGATGAGGATCACATTCTTCTGGCGTGGCGGAACAACCTGTCAAGCCTACGGCAATCAAGGCTGCCAATGCGGGTAATTTAAGTAATTTCATAAGTTCTCCTTAACCTAATGCACTACGTTGTGTACTGGTTGATGCAATTAATGTTTCGTATGATTTAATGTCTTTTTGGAGTTTTTTGATTTCAGCATCTAACTTAGCTGTCTTGGCTCCCTCCATTTTTTCTTTTTTAGCCAGTTCTTCCCATTGTTGCTGTTTATTTTGCATACCAGACAATTGTTTTTTCGCATAAGCAATATTTGCATCAATTTTCGCCAATTGTTGTTGTGCATCCGCTTGTTTGATTTTATTATTTTTGAGATCTTTTTTCAGCTGAGCTAATTCTTGGTTATTACGGCTTAACACAGATTTTGTTGCGGCCGTTAATTTTTGCACTTGTTGAGTGTCTTTTCTCACATCAGCAATATCGGCATTAATACGATCTTCTTTATTTTTGTATTGTTCTTTTTGCACTTCAAAGTACTTATCCGCACCTGCGCCCACACCACAACCGGCAACTGCACCAATGGCAGCACAAACTGCAGGATTCTTATTGAGACAAGCAAGCGCCCCAACAACTGCACCACCCAATGCCCCAACAGCACAAGCCTGTACAGTACTGTTACTAAAGAAACTGGTATCTCCACCATTTTTTCCATAAGCCTGCTCTAATTCACTCTCTGAGCTTGCGCCTCCCGCCTGACAGCCCGCCAAGGCAAGTGAAATAGAAACTGCAAGTGCAAATTTTTTAATTGTTTTGAAGTTCATCGCTTCCATCCTTAGTTAAAGTTAATAAAAATACATGATTATTGACTACATTTTTCTAGCCATTTGGTTCGCTCTACTTTACCCGTTTTATAATGCTCCATAAGATTGGACCAAAAGGCATCGATATATTTACCAATTTTTGTATTACCTTGATTACCTAACTTGGTAATAGTAGGATCTTTTTGATTTAGCATATCTTTTTCATTATAGCTAGATGCTGTCCCTACAATAGTATCAGCATAATAACGTACCACAAAATCCAAGGCTTTTTGTGAAGATTCTTGTTGCTGTGCAAATTTTTCACAACTGTCTTTGCGATCCGCATTTTCTTTTAAATCGTCTTCAGCGCAAAACCCTGAGATTTTGAGTTTATTCTTTTCATTCACTTGATTTAACTCAAAAATATCCGCACATAAAAACGCCCCTAGCTCAAGGGTGGAACGAATGGCATAATCACGCTGTTCTTCTTTGGCTTGATTAGATGCACGAACCTGATCTTCAAGGGTCTTAATTTGCTTTTTCAACTCATCGTCTTGTACTTGCGATGTTAGGTTTTGGAATGTGTTTGCAATCGCTTGATCTTTATCGTCCCCTTTGCCAAGCGACTGCCAAGCCTGATCCAATTTTTTACTGCGATCTTGTGCTGTGATCACTGGCGCCACCACGGCAACACGGAAACCCACATCTTTTGCAGAATAAGGTTTGCCATCTTCTTTGTAATAGCTATTTTCTACACGATATGCACTGGAAAGTTGCCCTTCCGATTGCAAATAACTGGCCCCCCGAATGGTTAGCCCACCCGCTTGACCATGATAACGATCCAGTTTATTCATTTTAAATGAATCAAATACCATTTCACTGGCATTCCCCAAGACATCATATAACCCCAATGGATTTGGCGATTTTTGCCCCGCCAAATTTAATTTTCCATTCGCAGAAGAACTTGAGGCAAACCAAGCATAGTTGCTTATACCGCCGTCAGGCATCGGGAAACGACTTTCACGGAATTGTGATTCTGATACGGCTACCCCACCACGTGCAGCAAATTCCCACTCTGCATTAGTAGGTAAACGAATAAAGCCTGATCTTTTGGTCGTTGCTGTTTCACCTTCTTTAGGTAATTTATCCGGTGCATTTTGTAGTAGCCATTGAGTGTATTTATGGCTAAACTGTACCGCATCAAACCAACTCACCTCGGTTACAGGCATACGCAGCTTCATAGATGGCGTTGGACAAGTATCTTTCATTACAGCGTCATATTGTAGCTGAGTAACTTCATATTTGCCCATTAAAAAATAACGTTCCGCTTTGCCATCTTCATCCCCAAAACTCCCCGCAATATAGTTTGGTGTGGCATGCTCTGCATAAGCATCTTCTTGTTTATCTGAACCCAGCACTACGGCTTTATCATCTAACGGTTTTTGCGTGCCTGTTTTCACCACACGAAATGCCATAGCGCCCTCACAAGGCATAGGTAAAATCACGGTATCAGGCAATTCTTTTGGATCAAAAAACTTCGTTTCCCACGCTGCTTGACTAGAAAGTGCGGTGGAAAATAACAAAATACTGGCGCTAATAAGGGGTAATTTAGATTTCACGTAAACTCTCCGCTGGTTGAATTTGATTTGCACGACGGCTACCAATAATAGCAATCAAAATGGCTAATACAAAGGTGATGATAAAGGTTATCACAAAATGAGATGGCAATAAATGGCTGATAAAATTATCATTGTTAAGGTTTGAACCCAATAATTGATTCACTGCAAAGCTAGCCAACAAATATAAGATTGCTGATGCAACAAAAGCCATCGTGGTTAAACTGGTGACTTGTAAAATCAGATAAACCGTGATTTCACGTGGGTTTAGGCCAAACAAAGACAATAAGGAAATCTCTTTGCGTTTTCGTTCAATATTGGCTAAAAAGGAGCCGACTAACGAGGTAGCACAGCCAATCACGGATGTGATGGCAATAATTAAAAATAAAATATTCAGCACATGCTCAATGGCTTTCACATCTTCAATTTCCGCTGCATGGGTTTTATTTTCAATACCTTGCACGGTTAATTGTTGGCTTAATGGCGCCACATCATCCAAGGTTTTGGCAAATAATCTGGCTTTTGCATAATGTTGGTGCGTGGTCGTTTTTTCTTTGCCCGTATCGATTTTAATCAACTTATCCAATTTAAAACCATCATAAAAATCTTCTAATTCTTCAAGTAACGGCAACTGTACAAAACCACCATGACGATTAAATAAGTGAGTAGGTACAATGCCATCAATGACAAGATCAACCAAAATCGGTTCTTTCTTCTGATTTAAAATGCGTTCTGCTCGGAGGCTAATGACCTCGCCCACTTTAACCTGCAATACGTCTGCCGTTTTATTGGCTAAAATAATGCCATTTGGATGATAAAGTGGCATGTCATCGGGTATTAAAGGATCTCCTGCTGAAGTCGGTAGCAGTTCAACATTCGGCTGTGATTTATTCTGCGTTGTACGCAAATCTACCTGTAAGTTCAAGGCTCTGGTCAACGGAATAATATAGTTAACTGTCGGATCCTTTTTCATCTTATCGAACCAATCTAGCCCAAAAGTGTCGTAGGCAGATTCCGTAATTTTTACTTCCAAGTTATTGGGATTATTGATTAATTTCGCTTGTAGTTGAGAAACAATACCAAATTTTAAGCTGAATAAAAGCAATAAGGGAGCAAGCACTGCGGAAATCGATGCAATGATAAACAGCGAAATTTTGCGATCGAAATATAAATCATGCCACACTAATTTAGTTAATAACCGCAATCGCATTAGGCTTGCCCTCCGCATACAAATCGACCACTTTGTTGTGTTTCTAAATAAGGAATCTGACGCTCTGCAATTAAATGCCAATCATGGCTAACCAAAATAGTGGTAACCTGTAATTGTTTCACACAATCAAAGATAATATTAAATAGACTTTCTGAGGTGCGAGGATCCAAAGAGGCGGTTGGTTCATCGGCCAATAAAATCGTCGGTTGATGAGCGATAGCACGAATAAATGACACCCGTTGGCGTTCACCAATAGACAACTGTTTAGGCATATGATTTAACAACTGGCGCACATTGAGTTGATCAATAATACCATCTAACCAAGCATAATCTACGCCTTTACCCAAAATTTGACTGGATAATTCAATATTTTGGCGTACCGTCAAATAAGGCAACAATCCCCCTGTTTGCGGCATAAAACCAAAATACTGCGCACGTAATTGGGCAATTCGAGTTAATTGCTGCGATAAGATAATGTCCTTAATATTGTGTCCATTCAAGATGAATTGCCCAATATGATCGGGTTTTAAAATTAACCCGACCATTTCTAATACCGTGCTTTTACCACACCCACTTTGCCCTTTCAAGGCCAACATATCGCCAGCCTTGAGGGTTAATTCTGGCACACTCACGTTAAAACCGTTAGTGCCGCCTCGAGAAATACAAAGATCAGTGATGGATAACATGGGATTCCTCTATGGTAAGGCTTCTAATTCAACAGGATACACATTATCTTTTGGATCAGCGCCCTCAGATAGAGAAATCCAGTTGTCAACATTCGCATTATATTTCTGATAAAGTTTCAGTTTTGCGTTTAAGTCACGGATGAATTTTTCTTGTTGTAAACCACTCATCGCTTTCCAAGATTCTTCATCTAAGCCCGTCACTTGGCTACGATAAGGAATACCAGCCAAATATTCATCAAATAAGCCTAATTCACTTAACTTAACGGCATCGCCTTGTTTAATTTTACTGGCATCTTGTCCCATGGTCGCAGCTAAAGAACGTAATTGATTAAACATTTCATTGGGTTGAATCATACCTTGTGTCGCAGCGTCCATAATTTTGGAAACCACTTCACTGAGGTCACTCAGTTGTGCCTTAGTCAACAACACACGAACCTCTGCAGTCGGTACATCAGACTTAACTAAATCACGATCACTGATCCAAGCCTCAAATACGGGTGGCGCTGATTTGCCTTGTTCACGTCCTAAATAGGCTAAACGCATGGCTTTACCTAACAAGGCTGCATCTTGTTCAATGTCAGTTTGTTCATCTTTCGCAGTCTGGGTCGATTTAGCCGGTTTGGTTTCTTCTGCATTGAGTGCGCTACCCGCAGATTGCTCACCTTTATAGGCGAGTTTCACTTGTTTCGTCAAGGAATCTGCTAACAAAGAGACTTTTTTACCGAACTCATTCACATCCCCTGCATTCACTGGATAGTACAAAGGTTTATTCAGGTAATTGTTAAACGATAGTGAGTTATATTGTTCCGTCGCTTTTTCATGGTTTTTGGCACCACTTGGTGTTTTTAAGTGGAGCGTATACAGGGCAATCCCTTTACGTTGTGCTTCAAGTCTTAATTGTTCCGCATTCATTTTGGTCGTGGAAATGGGGTTATCGCTTTCAATCGCACCGGCATCGGTAATCAATACGATATAACGGCCACCAAAACCATTCCAATTAATGTCATCAATGGCTTGAGATACCCCTGCATAAGCGTCTTCGCTAAATTCTTTACTAGACACTTTGGCCTGTTTTAAGTCGGCCACTTTTTTCATAAAGTCATCGCCATCTTTGACGTCATTCGGATCCACATATTTTTTAGATACAAACTCCAACCCTGGTACCGCCTGAGTACTCGAACGGAATGCCACTAAACCAAATTTCACTTGATCTTTCAACCCATTAGCTTCAATTTTTTTATAAAGCTGTTTCACCGCCTCACGGGTTCGGTTAATGTAAGGATCCATGGAAATGGTGGAGTCAATCACAAACACGACCGCCGCATTAAAGCCTGTGATTTCATTATTGGATCCATCATCGGCTTTATTGTTCGCCTTGGCATTTTGTTTGCTTTTCTCGTCATTCGCTGAGACAGGATTTTTCTTATCATCTTTGGTGACCGAAGCCACACGTAACACACGCTCATAAAACCCTTTACCATCCATCACTTCTTCACCCTCTAAAATAGGTAATAAATAGAAGTTTTTGGTGAAATCGATATATTCAGCAGGCTCTTGCGCCACAATTCCGGGCGCTGATCCTTTGGATTTTAAGGTTTCTCGTAATTTGGCTACTTGTTCGCTATTATTATCAGCATCAATTAAGGCATTTAAATCTGCTTTGTGATCTTTACCAAAAAACAGAGTTAAATCACGATTAACTGGGTTCGTAAAAACTAATGCCATTTGCGTATTCCAAGGTACCGCACAATGATTATCTAACCAGCCTACAATTTTGCCCGATTCATCGGCACCGACTTTAATCCATTCGCTACCTGCAACTTGTTGGCGTTCATACACATAATAACGAGAGAACGCTGGCACCGCTTTACCTGAGCCACCAGCCTTGTCAGCTAATTTACAACTCGGGGTACTCAATACCCGTTGAGGAAGACTTTTTTTCCCTTCTTGTAATAACGGCTTGTCATTCGCCATGCTGGCGACCGAAGACAAGGCTAATGCCAACGCTAGGCTTAATTGGGTCAATTTTTTCATGAGATGGCCTCTTATTCTGTACTATTTTTTGAGTGCGTCTAAACGCGTCTTGGCTTCCGCATTATTCGGATCTTTCTCTAATGCGATTTCATACCAATACACAGCCGTTTCTTTATCCAATTTGAAACAGCCATCCCCTTTCGAAAAGGCGTCGTCATATTCTTTGGCATAGGCCAAGGCAATCACGCTATCACCACTTTGCGCTTTATTTGCATAAAGACGTTGCGCCAGACCACAGGCTTTATTTTGTTTTGCTTGTTCAATTAACTTCAATAACGCTTGACTATCTGGGTTAGTTTTTAAACAAGTTTGAATAAAGGCAAGGTCATCTTTCGGTGCTGAATCTAATTCACAGGCCGCTAATGCTTTTGGTGAATCTTGCCCCAATAAGAAATAAGCGACGCCACCAGCAATGGCTAACAACAAAATCAGCAAACCAATAATCAGGCCTAATTTGCTTTTTTTCGCTGGTGGTACCTCAGGAACTGCGGTATTTTCCACCGCACTTTCTACCACAGGATCGGGAATCGGTTCAATCTCTGGCTCTGGTTCGGGTTCTGGCACCAGTTCTGGCTCTGGTTCAGGTATTGGTTCAACAACGGGAGGTGCTTGACGAATATCGGCTTCTCGAGATGTATCGCCACTGGCACTGGAGGCTAAAATATTGCCCACAAATTTCACCGAACCGTTATCTTCCACACTCCCATCTTTAACCTGAATCATATAGCGTACATTGCTCGATTGTTGTACTAAGGCATCAATAATATTGGGGCCTAATTCGCCAGATAACTTACCATCATTCACACTGAAATCTGTAACGACATGCCAAACAGGTTCCTTATTCCATTGATTGTTATGAGAAAAATAACAATTATCTTGATTACGTAAAATGGCTAATTCAATCTTGTCACCACCTTTCCAACCCGTAGCTGAGAACTCTGCATATCCAGGTTTCTTTTCTTTTAATTCAATCCTCATAAATCTTCCTTAAGATAATTTTGCTTGCTTAAATTTTGCTAACACATCACCCAATTTCGCATTTTGTGTCACATCAATTTCTCGTCCTGCACTGTGCCCTGCATTTTGCTCACATAAAGAGCCAAAGGCCACAAGCCAGTCCATAAGATAAAATTGCGTATACTTGGAGTCTCCTTCACTTAATTTAGGTACACCATTAAGTAACAATTCTAATGGTGCAGGCTCAAATACCATGGTACCAGCTCTAACACGACTAGATGGTCGTTTGGCTTTATCCAATGAAGTCCCCAACCATGCCACAAAATCAGCAATCAACATATTCATAGAGAAAACTTGGCGTCCAACGATTTGATCACGTTTAAAACCTGCTCGTTCATTCTCCGTGACTGCTATCGCAAGCTGCTCTGGTAATTTTAAGCGATCTGCACCAGTAATCAATTCCCCCACTAAATCATCAATAATCTGTGGCTCAAACTTAAAGAAATTACAAAAATCCTTTCTGGTAGAGAGGCTACGTAAATGCTCTATCCAAGCTTTAAAGACGTTCTGTGCGAATTGTGATTGTGGTGGAGCAGAAACAGTCACATCAGAGGTTTCCTCAACAGAGGTTGTTTCACCGAATAAATCAAAGCTATCTAAATCCATGCCTCCAAAACCAAGATCCATATCGCCAAAACTAGAGATATCTGACGTCTCCTCTTCCTTGCTGACATCATTGACTAATGAAACATCATCATCTAAATAAAGTGAACGAATGGTCTCCGTAGGCAATTGTAAGTTGTACAATAATTCTCCCAAATATCCGAATTTTTTAAACAATGTACGAGAAATATGTTCCGCCATTTCTCGTTTTTTGCCCAGTTCCTCTGCGCCACCACTTTGGTACCAGCGTTCAAAACGAGATTCTACCATTTGGATCGCACTATTCAGTTGCTCGCCAATACGTTGTAATTTTACTTCTGGCATCGCAATGGTTTCGATGTAGTTACTGACGTATTCCATCCCTCCATCGTTAAGACTTAGCATTTGCTCCCATTTTTCATCAGGTTTATCAATATATTTTTGAATCGGTGCCGTATCCATAAAGGTTTTTTTCATCAGATTCAATTGTGGCACACTTTTTTCGGCCAAACTTAACTCTTGATAATCTTCATCCATATCAAGGAAAGCCACGGGGAAACCTGGTTTACGCACTAAGAAAACATTATTAAACGAGTTACCATTGGACCAGTTTTGTAACCAATCATAGGCACCAAAGCGTTCTGTCAAGGTTTGTTTCATCAACTCACCCCAAAATAATTCTAGCTCCTCTGGTTTTTTCGGCAAACCGTTATTTACCCGAATATCAAATTTAGTGATCGCCCATAATAAACCTGGCTTACGTAATTGACGTTCTTCTGCTGTACGTCCTTGTGTTTTATGGATCCAACGTTCAAGCACGGGCCCTACTTCATTGATTTCCGATTGAGCATTAGATGGCGTACAAAAGATCAAGATATTCATTTCTTGATTATCGGTATAGCGTTCAAATAAATAGGCCACTTTACCACGCAAGATCAGTTGCGAAATAATATTCTTTTCTGGCTCTTCTTTTTTCAGAACCACCACATTTAAACGACCTCGATAACCAGGGAAGTCAATCAAATCCACTTTTTCAAAGGCGCTCACTCGAGTATTATTAATCAACGGGAACACCAATTCTGTGGTCAATGAAGCCAGTTGCGCCAAGGAAATTGACACCTCAGGTTTCACTTCCTCACTTTCTGGATCCACCGGTTTAATCATGATTTGGCTATCTTGATCAGTATTTAACCGTTTCAAAATGCTCACACTCATAATATTATTGCGTTGACTAAAAGTGCCGTTGTCATTTTTTTCCACCAAGCAAGACAAGGGAGCATACACACGGTGAGGGTAGCCTAATTTGGCTAAGGTTTGCGCAAACTGAATATAGACTTGGGTTAATTCTGGAATTTCGCCCCATAAAATCGAAAATAAAATTGCTCTATCTTCAATGGTTAAATAGGGCGCATATTGCGTAGCTTTGGCCCAATAACTGGCTTGTAAAGGTGATACAGATTTACCAAAATTATCCATCGCATAATCTTGTAAATCCACTACATCATCTTCATTGATGCCAGCGACATAGTCATTGCTGCGTTTGTTGGCGACTTTTTGCAAAATACCACTAATTTTGCCGTGATCATACTCATATTCCACTTTTTCTTTATCAAAGTCATTGAAATAGGAGTTCATTAAAATTTTGACCACTTCAATTTCATCAAAAAGACGTAGCTCAATAGGAAAACCTGCAATTCCCCCTTTGGCGGTACGACTAAAGCGTGTCACCAAGCCAGTCGCCTCACTCCCTTCACCCGGTGGGTTAATGTGCTGAATAAAGTCTAGCTGATGACCATCAAAAATCGTTTCGAGATTACCATTTTCCCCTGCCGCTAGCGCAGAAATCAAATTTGATTTACCGGCTTGTGATAAGCCGAAGAAACCTGTTGTCATCGGACGATTAGAGACACCACCCAAACGTTTCGCCATATTGCGTAAACGACGCAATTCTAACGTCAAGCGATCCGCCTCATTATTTAAACTTTGGCTCTGTGGACGTGTTTCCTCCACCCAATTAATAGCTTGTTTGGCTCCCGTGAAAACCGTTTGCCAAGATTCTGTTAAGTTGTCTGCATTCATTGTCATGGTTTTCATTCCTTATCTTTTCACTACACCACTATCAAGCCAATATTCTTCTTTACTGCCTAGGCCTGCATCTGTCATGGTGTTTAAGGTTAATTTAATATCTTTAAAGCGATTTACACTACGATCATCTGACGCAGATAAACTTTTCACTTCAAATTGTTCCGTACGTGTTTTATTACTCGATTGACCGACTTCTTTCGCTTTTAGCGCCACTTTCAAATACATCCCATCTTGTGCGATACGGCGACGTAAATCTGGGTTTTCAATGGTCAGAGTATAAAGTGGTGCAGCTGGCCAACGTTCAACATTTAATTGACGGAAACCAAGACGTATCGGACCACGTACCTCAAATTCCACCGTTTCTGGAAATAAATATTGAGGATTATCTAAATCCACATCTTTATAGTACACATTTGCCTGTTTTAACATATTGCTTTTATCTAACAGACCAATATAACGAATCGTCGAATAGGCTTTAATATAGGATGCTCGGAAATAGAAGTTCGGTAAACGCTGATTATGGCTTAACATACATAACATAGCACCAACGGCTGCCGTGGTTTTTGGATCCTCAATGCGTCCTTGTTTGTGGAATGGATACCAAGTACCTGTATGATAATGATATAGCGGTAAAATACGCCCCACTGGTAATGGCACTCGTGATCTAAAGAACGCTTGAACCCCCGGCAAACGAGATGGGCGACCAGTTAATAACAACACATCACATTGATAAAGATTGACAATTTCACTCATGGAGTTAAAAGCATTACAAATATCATAAGCTCCCTTCTCTTTATCACAAATAAAACGATAATGAATTTGTCTCCAATCCACGCTAATCGGCAACTGTAAAATATCAAAACCAGTTTGCCCTAATTCCCGTTGAATCGGCACATTAATATAATTCAATACATTTTGTGTTGGTAAATCTACCTCAGACAATAAACTTTCAAAGGTACAATTTGGCAACACTGCACTTGAGGTATAGGGATCATAATTTTCGTATTCTTTTAAAATACGCAAACCAATAGGATTAAAGACCTGCAAAGTTAACTGTTGACGCAAAATTTCGTCTTGCACCTTACTTGTTCCCCCCGCTGCTAACAAACGAGAAAGTACTGGTTCAGGATCTCTCAAGCCGAGATTTTTTAAACCATCGGATAGCGCTTTTAACACCACTCTTTGGATAATCTCAAGCAAAATATCATCCCCAGCCACTTTAAAGCCATCTCTGAATTTTTGTTCTGGCACAATATACACGTTACTGGAATGGGTCTGTCCATCACCATAATCCAAACTGTAATCGTTGATCACCAAATCCGTTGTACCGCCCCCAATATCAATGGTAGCAATACGCAATTTGGATTTATCTTGTTCCGCTTTATCTGGACGTACCATGGCAGCAATAAATTCTTCTGGGCGACCGCTGTAATTGTTTTGCGTTTCATTAAACAAATACACCACTTGACCACAAGTAGCCTCATCCCATTGAATATGCACTTCAGGTAATTGTGGCCAATATTTTTTCTGATCTCGGGCTTCTTTGCTAAAGTCCATCTTATCATCGCTACTATCCCAACCCAGACATTTCCATACTAACCCAATGGCATTTTCCATGGTGTCCTCAAAAATTGCCCGCTCTGGACGTGGCATGGCGGGTGGTACGGTCAGAATAATAGAACGTAAATAGCGCGGTGCTTTTGCATGTTCTAATTTATAACGTTGAGTCGGGCTGTTCATTTGCATTAAGGCGTGCATCAACACTTCCGATAACATAAAGGTCATCAACGAACTGCGTGAATATTTAGGTTGAAACACGGGCATTTTACGTTCAAATTCTTCTTCATTATCATCGGATAAAGTATGTAACGGCTCACCCCATTCATTAATCAAGCCTGACAGTGGCTCTGCAGTGGCATAAGGTTCTGAATCACTTTTGACATAAGAGGTATTAAAACGCCAACCTTGCCCATATTGTGCCTCATCCCATAAATAACGTTTTGGACTAGATAAGCCTGTTGCGCCCTCATTCCCTTCACGTAAGCTTGCTAAACGATTGGCCTCACGCCCAATCCGCCCAATGGTTGCCCATTGAAAAGCATCTCGGCGACCACTTTGTACAGAAAAGTGTTCTTTACCAAAAAAGGCTTGAGAAAATTCGACACGGCTCTCAAAGGGTTCGTTATAAATATGTTCTGGTTTACTCAGATCACGAATTTCCAATTCGTAACGTTTACTTAAGCCATCGTGCTCTTGTTCATGATTCTCAATTAAAATCCCACAAGTACGAGAGTTCCCCACATCTAACACCATATCCACCGGAATCGGCTTAGTAATACCATCATCCTGATTAGAAACAATCCGAATTTTCGGAAAATCCAATTCTGTGCCCAAAATAGATAATATATTCAAATAATGCCCTTGATGGCGTTTATTTTTCAAATCGTCTTCGATGTCATCATCGTATAATTTAAGACGGGTTGGCTCAGCCGCCAATTCTTGGTAAAGCTCAATCAGCCAATCGTTCACCCATTTATAATCTAAAAACCATGACATTTGATTGGATTGATGAGCGAGCGCAAATTCGCCCCCTGCACGCACATCTTCAGTGGTCGGCGCCAGATAAGCAGTATTGGTGTTATTCGGGAAAATTTTAGTATCAAATGCCACGGTGACACGGTGCGTATTACCCTCTTCATCAGGTTCCTCGAGTTTTACAATACGGGCTCTTGACCAGTTATACGGCCCCTCATCAAAACGATCAGGCGGAATACTACGTAATACGGGAATCGGTAACCAAATACCATCAAAAAGTGTAAAAGATTGCTCTACACTAATTTCGTCCTTTGGATTCACCAAAAAATCTGGTTTTGCGGTATCGCAATAGCCTTCCCCATTTTTGGCTAAAATTAGGCGGCGCAACGGTGCATTATCGCCACCGAACACAAAATAGCCTGAGCCTTTTTCACGCCACGCCTTATCTTTCCAATCAATTTTCAAACCAAAATCAATAAATTGGATACCGCTATCCATAATGAGCGTTAGCTCACGATTATAATGATGTAATTCAGGATACATATTAACGTTCGCTCCTTATTATTGTTGTTGAGACTTCATCGTCATTGGGAATTGTTGATTACCATAACTACCGTTACAGTCCGCAATATTTTTGGCGCCTGGGCGACAAACGACGGATGGTAATTGATAGGTTGAACCATCTGAACAGTTGGCAACCCCACCATTATCAATGTTCAAACCGCCACTTTTCACACTGGCTGCCACATTAGCAGAACAGCTTACGCCATCGCCACGTTGTAATGTCACACTGCCTTTACCATCTTTAAATTCATAACGTAATTTCAATGGCTTACCCGTTGCCTTATCTTGAATCCCGGCCCCTGCCGTCCAGTTTCCATTTAAGAATTTAGTGTTACCTTGTGCCATGGCATTTGGATCCAAGGATAAAGGCGGATTTTTCGCTGAACCATCGGTTGCATTGGTGTTATTCACACCATCATTTTGGCTTGCTGCATTATCAGGTTTAGCCTCTGACGCATTATTTAAATCAGGGGCTGGCGGTGTTGCGCCATTATTGTTACCGTCATTATTGTTGCCATCGTTGGCTTGTTGCCCTTGATCTGGTTCCGGTGTCTGCCCAGTATTTAAATTTGGGTCCACCGGTGACACGGCGCCCTTGTCTTCCGTATTATTGGCAGGATCTGTTGGTGCGACACCATCTTTTGCCTCTGTTGCTGGAGTAGTGTTTGTCGGCATGGCGGCTAAATTATCACGCACGGAACCGTCCACTGGCAAGTTATTATCTTTACTCAGCCATTGACCGTCTTTTTGATAATACGGGAATTTATCTTCACCCAATATCACATCACAAGATTTCGGATCATCTACAACACGGCCGTTTTTGTCACGCACCACACCATTTACCATATAATGCACTCGAGGCTCTGTTTTCTCGGTTTCCACTTTCTCTGTTTCAGCCACTGGCACCTGACCGGCTATATTCAAGCCACCAAATGGGAACAAGGCGGGGTTAAACCACCATACCAAGAATCCCAATAACAAGGCCAATAACGGTAAACACAGACACCAATGACACCAACCAAAACGGCAATTATGTTCTATATTAAACAAGAAACATTTTCTACGTGGCTGTTCTACCACCGTATTTTCCACGATTGGTTCTACTACAGGAGGCGGCGGCGTCACGACTTGAGGCACTTCGGGTTCAAGTGGACGCAAGCATAAAAAAGGATCCGCCATTTGTGCTTGACGTTTATCGGTAAACCCCCAAAAGGTAATGACAGGGCGTCCATTAACTAAATACACATGTTCTTCATTTGGAAAACGAATCGCTTTCAGTTGTTCCTCAGCAGATAAATTTTCCGCATACAATAAACGAGAAAAAAGCAACTGATCACCCGCTAAATTAGGAATTTTGGCGAGCTTTTTACCTAACGTCAACATTTCATCTTTAAACTGATCCAACGCAATCAGGCTTTCCACGCGTTCTTCATCGGTGGCAGATGTCCAAGGAATAATAAAATAAGATTGGTCAGGTCGGTCGGAGGCAAAAGGAATATACCAGTCAATGGAGTTACCTGTGTCATTACGCTGTGGAATAGCAAGATAATCGGCATGGGTTCTGCTACTTTTTAACCGAATGGCATCACGAATTTGACCCGCAATAGTATAAACAGCACGCCCATCTTGACCTAACGGGGTATAATCTTTTAGATCGCCCGTACGAAGCAGTTGGCTCATAATAAATCCTTTTTTGTTAAAATATAGAATGGGAAGAGAATAGCCACCTAATTTTATAAGTTATCAACAAAAAATACAAGCCTATCTTGCCTAATAAGTAATCGTTTGCATTTTGCCAAAACGCATCTGGCATGGTCGATAAATGGGGATTTTCTAAGCAAGAAACTGCGGTAAAAAAAGAGAAAAGCATTATCCCAACGGGGATAATAAGCCACATAAAAAGATTTAACCCTACTTACTTATGTAGGGTTAATATTTAGCATAACTAGGTTACTGTGCGACTACGCCAGCGTCCTCTTTCTTATCCCAAAACTTCATCCAAGATGGAATACTCAAAAACGGTTCATCTGGTTTCTTCGCTTGTTGAATTTGTTTGCCCTCATTGGCTTTCACCAATGTTGCAGCTTGCTGTTCAAGCTGTGTTAATCCCAATTCGTGATAGGCATTTTGCATTAATGGCAAGGCCTCTAAGGTAGATTGGGTATCTGGGTAGGTTTTCAACATTCCCGTCACACGGTTGGCCACGGCCACCCAAGCCTTGCGTTCGGTGTAGAATTTTGCAATTTCTAATTCGTGACGAGCGAGATGGTCTTTAATATAGGCCATACGTGCTAAGGCATCCGGTGTGTATGGGCTGTTTGGGAAATGGGTGACCAAGGTTTGGAAATTGCTAAAGGCCGTTTTCATGGAGGTGCTTTCACGGGTAGCACGGTCGATACCAAAGAAATCTTGCATAAAGTTATCGCCCATGGAAGTATTGGTTAAGCCCACCATATATAAGGCGTAATCCACATGTTGGCTGTTTGGGAATGTACGCAAGAAACTGTCGGCGGTGGTGATGGCTTTGGTGTAATCTTGGGTTTTATAGGCAGCATAAATAATATTGAGTTTCGCTTGTTCGCTATAAGTGCTACCGGGGAAACGGGTGTCTAAAGCGTCAAAATAACGAATAGCATCAGTATAGCTCCCCTCTTGAGTATGGGTTTGTGCTATGTTAAATAACTCTTGTTCGGAGGCTTGTTCCACCGCTTTGTTACTGGAACAAGCTGAAATGGCTAACGCCGTTAATGCAATAAGTGTGAGCGATTTTAATTTACGCATAGCCTATTAATCCTTTTCTATGTAAAAATGTCATCTTAAGGTACAATATCTGTTATCTCCGTCATATTCTATCTGACATTACAAAATAATTCACGGAATTTTATTCTTTATGGCACAAAATACCAAACAAATTACGCTCTCGGCGGAAGTACAGCCCGAGCAAATGGGACAACGTTTAGACCAAACCTTGGCGGAATTGTTCCCCGATTATTCACGTTCACGCTTAAAAACTTGGATTGAGGCCGATTTAGTGCGTGTCAATGGCCAGTTATTAAATGTGCCACGACATAAGTTGTTAGGCGGTGAGCAAGTTGAAATTTGTGTGGAAGTGGAAGATGAAACCCATTATACACCAGAAAATTTGCCGTTAGATATTGTGTATGAAGACGAGGATATTTTGGTGATCAATAAGCCAAAAGATTTTGTGGTTCACCCTGGGGCGGGCAATCCAAATGGTACGGTGTTAAATGCACTACTCTACCATTATCCAGCTATTGCGGAAGTGCCACGGGCAGGCATTGTTCACCGTTTAGATAAAGATACCACAGGGCTTATGGTGGTGGCCAAAACCATTCCCGCCCAAACTCAGTTGGTACGGGATTTGCAGAAACGTAAAATTACCCGAGAATATGAGGCGGTGGCCTTTGGGGTGATGACCAAAGGAGGAAAGGTGGATCAACCTATGGCTCGCCATGCCACCAAACGCACGTTAATGGCCGTTCACCCCATGGGCAAACCGGCGGTAACCCATTATCGGATTATGGAGCATTTTCGCAATTACACCCGTTTACGCTTGCGCTTAGAAACCGGTCGCACCCATCAAATTCGGGTGCATATGGCGCACATTGCTCACCCGTTATTAGGCGATCAAACCTATGGCGGTCGTCCTCGTCCACCGAAAAATGCCACGGAAGCATTTAGTGAGGTATTGCGCCATTTTCAGCGTCAAGCCTTGCATGCGGTGATGTTACGCTTAGAACATCCGATCACCCGTGAAACCATGGAATGGCACGCACCGTTGCCAGAGGATTTTGTGGAATTGATCAACGCCCTGAAAGCGGATTATCAGTTACATAAAGATGAATTGGATTATTAATCATGGCGCAAAAAATCTCACCCAAAATCACCGCACTTTCGCCAGATTGGGACGCACCTCATGGCGTGAAAGCCTTTAGCACCACTCGTCAAGGCGGTGTGAGTTTGCCACCTTATGACAGCTTTAATCTCGGTGATCATGTAGGAGACGATAAAACTGCGGTGCAAAATAATCGACTTTTATTAACTGAGCAGTTAGGCCTGCCACAGTTTCCGCTGTTTTTAACGCAAACCCATAGCACAAGGGTGATTCAGTTGCCTTATGCGGGTGACGATATCAAGGCGGATGCGGTATATACCCGAGAAAAAAATCAAGTATGCTTAGTCATGACCGCTGATTGCTTGCCGGTGTTATTTTGCACCCGACAAGGTCACGAAGTGGCCGCCGCCCATGCGGGTTGGCGAGGCTTATGTGACGGGATTTTGGAACAAACAATCAGCTATTTTCAAGCGTCGCCAACGGAGATGATGGCTTGGTTCGCCCCCGCCATTGGCCCAACCGCCTTTCAGGTGGGGCAAGAAGTGGTGGAGCAATTTGTGGCACAGGATCCTAATGCCTTATCAGCGTTTACTCCTGATCCCGTGAATAATGGGAAATATTATGGCAATCTGTATCAATTAGCCACACAACGCTTACAGAAATTAGGTATCACGCACATTTATGGCGGTGAACATTGTACGTATCGGCAAGCGGAGGATTTTTTCTCTTATCGCCGTGACGGTCAAACAGGACGAATGGCCAGTTTGATTTGGTTTGAATAAAAAAATCATAACGTGCGGTTGAATTTTTGCCAGAAATCACCATCTAATCAAAAAATCACCGCACTTTTGGTACGCTTTATTAAGGAAAACATATCACAATGAATTTTATCGGTAAACTGTTAGGTTTTTTGATTGGTTATAGATTAGCTGGCGTGTTCGGCGGGATTGCCGGTGCCGTGGTAGGCCATTGGGCAGAGAAAAAATTATATGAATTAGGCACCGTGAGTTCATCCTTTTTTGGTAAGAAAATCACTCGCCAAGCTTTATTTATGCAAACCACCTTTGCAGTGATGGGCCATTTAAGCAAATCCAAAGGCCAAGTCACGCAAGAAGATATTCAGTTAGCCACCAACGTGATGGGGCAATTACAACTTGATGAGTCCAACCGCAAACTGGCTCAACAAGCCTTTAATCGAGGTAAAGAAACTGATTTTCCATTACGTCAGGTGATCCGTGAATTTCGCTTAGGTTGTGGCCAACGGGCGGATCTGCTGCGGATGTTCCTCAGCATTCAAGTGCAAACCGCTTTCGCTGACGACGAATTACACCAAAATGAAAAAGAAGTATTGCGTATTGTAGCGGAAGAACTGGGCTTATCCTCCATGCAATTTGAGCAAATTATAATGATGGAATTGGCTCGACGCCAATTTTCGAGCGGTGGTTTCTATCAACAAGCCTATCAGCGATATCAACAACAGCAACAACAATATCAGGGTGGCTATCAACAACAAGGCAGTTACCAACGAGGAAATTACGGCTATCAATCTGGCCCAACAGTGGAAGATGCCTATAAAGTGCTCGGGGTCAGCGCCTCTGACGATCAACAAACCATTAAACGTGCCTATCGCCGTTTGATGAACGAAAATCACCCCGATAAATTGGTGTCAAAAGGGTTACCAAAAGAAATGCTTGAAATGGCCAAAGAAAAAGCACAACAAATTCAAGCCGCTTATGATTTGATTTGTAAAGCGAAAGGCTGGAAGTAAGGCTTTTTCATTTGCGTGTTATTTTAGCCCCAATGCAAGGCGTACTGGATCCTTTTGTACGCCAATTACTCACCGAAATCAATGAGTATGATCTGTGCATTTCTGAATTTGTGCGGGTCGTTGATCAATTATTACCTAACAAAGTATTTTATCGTCTTGCCCCCGAATTGTCTCATCAGGGATATACCCCATCAGGCACACCCGTGCGGGTACAATTACTCGGTCAACATCCGCAATGGTTAGCCGAAAATGCCAATCGGGCCATAGAATTAGGCTCCCATGGCATTGATTTAAATTGTGGTTGCCCGTCAAAAACCGTTAATGGTAGCCATGGTGGCGCCAGTTTGCTGAAAAATCCGGAATTGATTTATCAAGCGACGCTTGCCTTACGCCAAGCTGTACCATGCCATTTGCCTGTCAGCGTAAAAGTGCGGTTAGGTTGGGACGATATTTCACAAGCCCTAGAAATTGCCGATGCGGTACAACAAGGGGGCGCCACGGAAATCACCATTCATGGCCGTACCAAAGCCGATGGCTATCGTGCTGATCGGATTAATTGGCAAAAAATCGGTGAAGTGCGGGCAAAATTGCGTATTCCTGTGATTGCCAATGGTGAAATTTGGCATTATCAAGACGCTCAACGTTGTCTTGCTATTACGGGTTGTCAAGATGTCATGATTGGGCGTGGTGCGTTAACACTTCCGAATCTCAGCTATGTGCTGAAATATAATCAAGCAAAATCAAATTGGTCTTTCATTCTGTCCCTGTTACAAAAATATGCCAACATAGAAAATCAACATGATTCGGGGTTTTATCATGTTGCCCGCATTAAACAATGGCTACGCTATTTAAATAAAGAGTATGCCGAGGCAAGTGTCGTATTTGAGCAGATTAAAACCTGTCAAACCGCAGAAGATTTACGCTTGCGATTGGAAAATATCGCTAAGATTGAATAAAAAACAATCAATCAGGTTAGCAATGTGAACCAATTATCTAAATCATTGTCTTAGTGAGGACTGAATAACACGCCTTACCCTGATTCAGTGTGTGAGGTTATTTTTACTTTTTAATTAGGATTATATTGAATGAACAAATTGACCAAAATCAGTGCAGTATCATTATTTGCTTTATGTTTAACCGCTTGTGACAAACCGGCAGAAAAAGCCCCACAAGCTGCTCAAGCACAACAAACGACACAACAATCAGCACCACAAAATAAACAGGTGACCTTAACGGTAAGCGATCAAAATATTGATGATGTGAAAAAATTCTTAGCTTGGGACGCCCAACAAATGGAATTTTTAAAAGCACCACAAGATATGTTAAAAGTGGCGACTGAGGCCAAAGATGTGGCGAAAATTCAGGATGCCTTAAAACAATTAAGCGAACGTGCACAAAAAGTGTTAGTCGATGCAGATAAATTGGATATTAAAGATGCGACTGTCAATTTATTAAAAGATAAAGCGAAAGAGAATCTAGTCTTATCACTCAATTTTGTGAATGAATCTTTTAGTTATTTAATTCAAGGTAAACAACCAAGCGAAGAAGAAAAACAAAAATTAAATACCATTTATCAACATTTAGCTGCATCTTCTCAAGAACTACAACAAGTTCGTGAGCAACTTTACAAAGCGATTGCACCAAAACAAACGCAAACTCAACCTGCTCAAGAACCGGCTAAAAAATAACCGCAGTTTTATGCAATGACAAAGTCAGGCAATCGCCTGACTTTTTGTTTTTCTAAGGCTGACCAAACAAAGCCACTGAATTTTGCCAAATCTGTTGTTGAATCACCCTTGGCGATTCTGGGCGAAGTTGACATAACTGCTCAAACACTTGTACCACTCGCTCCGGTCGATTCGGTTGGCCTTGATACCCAAACACAGGCATATCAGGGCTGTCTGTTTCTAACAACAACGCATCAAGGGGCAATTTGGCAATCGTTTGGCGAGTTTTGTTGGCTCGGGCATAGGTAATCGTACCGCCCACACCGATTTTATAACCGAGATCCACAAAACGTTTAGCTTGCGTATAACTGCCCGCAAAGCCATGAATCACCCCGCACTTTGGCAGTTGAATACGTTTCAAAAAAGGGAAAAGTTGATCATGCGCTTTGCGACTGTGTAAATTCACCGGTAACTGATATTGTTTAGCCAGCTGTAATTGTACCTCTAAAAAATCACATTGCTTACGCCATAAGGGATCCTCAATTAATTCTGGCACGGCTCGCTCTAAGCCGATTTCCGCCATGGACGTTAAGTTTTTTGCTGCTTGACTAAGGTGTTGATTTAGTAAATCTAAATCGGCATGCTGATGTTGTTGAATATATAAGGGATGTAGTCCGAGACCATAATAAAGGTTATCGGGGAAAAGTGCGGTGATATTTTCAAGGATTTTGAAGTTCTGTTGCGATACCGCCACCATCAGCATTTTTTGCACGCCCGCCTGTTGCGCATTCTGCACCAACTGCGACAATGTTTCGCCTGTGTCTTGCTGCAAATAATCAAGGTGAGTGTGGGTGTCAAAAAACATCGTTTACAAAATCCCCAAAATAACGGGCGGATACATTGCTCCGCCCTATCTACCTTATTCTACGGTCACCGACGTAATCACCACATCTTCTTTTGGTACATCTTGGTGAAAACCCGCATTGCCCGTTTTGACGCCTTTGATTTTATCCACCACATCCATGCCCTCAACCACTTCACCAAATACCGCATAACCCCATTCTTGCACCACTTCTTTGCCAAACATTTCTTTTGAACGGTAATCTAAGAACGTATTATCCGCCACGTTAATAAAAAATTGTGAACTGGCGGAATGCGGATCGCTAGTACGTGCCATGGCCAAGGTGCCACGTTTATTGCTTAAACGGTTATTGGCTTCATTTTTAATCGGCGCATTGGTGGATTTTTCACGTAAACCGCTTTCCATGCCACCGCCTTGAATCATAAAACCATCAATCACACGGTGGAAAATTGTGTTATTATAGAAACCAGATTTGCAGTAATCTTCAAAGTTTTTGGCCGTGATCGGTGCTTTTTCAAAATTTAACGCAATTTTAATGTCGCCGAAATTAGTATGTAATGTAATCATTGTGTTTTCCTTGTTAAGTAAATATTTTGTTGGAGCATTATTCCATAAAATGCCGTCTAGTGCTATGCTTAACCTAAAAATAAGTCCCCTCTCCCCTTGGGAGAGTATATAGGAAATAATATGTTAAAAATTTTCAACACTCTCACTCGAGAAAAAGAACAATTTAAACCCATCAATCCGAATAAAATCGGCATGTATGTATGTGGCGTGACGGTTTACGATCTATGCCATTTTGGACATGGTCGTACCTTTGTGTCCTTTGATGTGATTGTGCGTTATTTACGCTATTTGGGCTATGACGTCCGTTATGTGCGCAACATCACTGATGTCGACGACAAAATCATTAAACGTGCCTTAGAAAATAATGAAACTTGTGATGAATTGGTCGCACGGATGATCAAGGAAATGCACCAAGATTTTGATGCGTTAAACATTTTACGCCCTGATATTGAGCCTCGAGCCACGCAACATATCAGCGAAATTATTGCCATGGTGCAAAGCCTGATTGAACGCCAACATGCTTATGTTGCCGAAGATGGTGATGTGATGTTTGACGTGGAAAGTTTTCAGCAATACGGGCGTTTATCTCGCCAAAATTTGGAACAATTACAAGCCGGTGCCAGAGTGGAGATAAAATCGGTGAAACGTAATCCCATGGATTTTGTGTTATGGAAAATGTCGAAACCCAACGAACCGAGTTGGGAAAGTCCATGGGGGAAAGGTCGCCCCGGTTGGCATATTGAATGCTCCGCCATGAACAGCAAAGAATTGGGTCATCATTTTGATATTCACGGGGGCGGTTCGGATTTAATGTTCCCACACCATGAAAATGAAATTGCGCAATCTTGCTGCGCCCATGATGGTGACTATGTAAATTATTGGCTACATACGGGTATGTTGACAATTAATGAAGAAAAAATGTCAAAATCCCTTAATAATTTCTTCACCATTCGAGATATTTTAAGCAAATACGACAGCGAAAGTGTGCGTTATTTCTTCTTAACGGCGCAATATCGTAGTCTTTTAGATTACAGCGAAGAAAATATTGGCTTGGCACGCAAAGCCTTAGAGCGGCTTTATACCGCCTTACGTGGCTGTGAAACCGATCTCAACTTGGAAATCGAAGATCCGTATGTTGTTGCGTTTAAAGAGGCAATGAATGATGACTTTAATACCCCAGGTGCATTGGCCGTCTTATTTGAATTAGCCCGTGAAATCAATAAATTAAAAACCGAAAATCTGGCACAAGCGAATCAACTGGCGAGCCGATTAAAACAACTGGCCGGCGTATTAGGATTATTACAACAGGATCCCGCCCTCTTTTTACAAGGCGATAATGCGTATGATGAGGTAACTAAAATTGAAGCCTTAATCAAACAACGCAATGATGCCCGTGCCGCCAAAGATTGGCCTACCGCAGACGCCGCCCGCAATGCTTTAACCGCCATGGGCGTGGTGTTGGAAGATGGGGCAAATGGTACCACTTGGCGAAAAGCCTAAACTAAATTGAACTCGAGGCGTAAAGTGCGGTCGAAAACGACAACATTTTACGTCTTTTTTCTACTCGGAGAACATCATGAAATTATCAAAAATTAGCACCGCACTTTTCGCCGGCAGTTTAGTCGCTGGCAGTTTAGCCACGCAAGTTTTTGCGGCGCCACCGGCACAAAAAAATCCATTGGCCGATTTACCTTATGCCAATGAAACCGACAAGGGTTACAACCTTGAATTCGACGGCACCCATTACACCACGGCAACCGCCACCGTGAATGGTAAAGACATTATTTACCGTGCCTACGAAAAAATTGTGTATGTGGCCAATCCTGTGGAACCAGACTACCAAACCTTAAATTTCTATGTGCCAGAAGAATATTATCAAGGCAAAGACATTAATGGCTACAACGCCAAAACCGCCCCGATATTCTTACCTAATGCTATTGGTGGTTACATGCCGGCCATGGCAGCCGTAGCAAGCCAAGCCGGTCACGGTGGCAAAACCAGCACGATTTTACAAGCCCTTGAACGTGGTTATGTGGTAGCAAGCGTCGGGGCTCGTGGACGTACACTCAAACAAGGCGACACCTATACAGGCAAAGCGCCAACCGTGATTGTAGATTTGAAATCGGCGGTACGTTATTTACACGCCAACGACGCCAATATGCCGGGTGACGCCAATAAAATCATCTCAAACGGCACCAGTGCCGGTGGTGCCATGTCTGCATTACTGGGGGCCAGTGGCGACAGTGCAGATTACAACCGCTTATTAAAAGACATGGGCGCCGTCAATGCCAGTGATGCCATCTTTGCGGTATCCGCCTATTGCCCAATCACCAATTTAGAACATGCGGATGCCGCTTATGAATGGGAATTCAACGGATTACATCAGTATAGCCGTATGGACATGAGCAAATTGGACGCCAAAAGTTTTAATGACCGCTCCATGAAACAAGCGGTGGTTGAGGGCGAATTAACCGCAGATCAAATTAACATTTCCGATCAATTAAAAGCGCAATTCCCCGATTATCTTAACAGCTTGCAACTAAAAGACAGCGACGGCCAAGCATTAACCTTAGATAAAGCGGGCAACGGCACATTCCGCCATTACGTCGAAAATGCCTTAGTACAATCCGCTAATCAGGCGTTAGCAGGCTTAACCGAAGAAGAGAAAAAAGCCTTTATGACCAAATATAAAGGCCTAAGCTATACCAATGAAAACGTCAGTGCAGTGAATCTAGCCGAATTTGTCACCAACAAAAAACGCATGAAATCCCCGCCAGCCTTTGACGCATTAGATTTAAGTTCTGGCGAAAATGATGAATTTGGCACTGCCACCGTGCAAGCCTTACACTTTACGCCATACAGTTTAAAACACAGCACCGTCAACGGTGGCATGGCGGATGCCGAAAACATCAAATTACTCAACGCCATGAACTACACCGATAACAGCAAGGCCGCGCCACATTGGCGTATTCGTGTTGGCTCCGAGGACTACGACACCTCCCATGCCATTTCCGCCATGCTTGCGGTGAAATTGCGCATGTCAGGCAAAAATGTCGACTACGCTTTACCTTGGGGCGTGGGCCATGCGGGCGATTATGATTTAGCGGAATTGTTTGATTGGATTGATGGAATTGCGAGATAGATGATAAACTCCCCTCAACTCAGTTTTGAGGGGAATTTATTTTGTGAGAACAATATGACAACTTTTGTTTTTGATATTGACGGCACCATTTCAAAAAATGGCTTAAAAGTCAGTGATGCCATCTCTGATGCTATTGCGGACTTACTCAAAAATCACTCGGTCATTTTTGCCTCCGCCAGACCCATTCGGGATATGTTGCCCATGTTGCCGACTGACCTCACCTCACATAAAAACACGATTTTAGTCGGGTGCAATGGTGGCATGGCGTATCAGCAAGGCACCTTTATTTTAACCAAATTGTTAGCACAAGATTATTTGGAAAATTGTTTAACCACATTAAAACAATTAAAGTTAGCCTATGTTCTTGATGGCAAATGGGCGTTTTCATTATCTGAACAACCTCATGATTTTCATCAATATATTGCGTCATTAAGCAATGAGCAAGTCAGCGAACAAGCGTTAATAAATGAGGGTGTGAGTAAAATCTTGGTGCTGTTGGATCACCCTCAACAAGCAATTTATGATCAATTTAATACTGAAAATATTAGCTTTCATATTCATAAAAAAGAATGTTTCTTTGATATTACCCCTAAAGGTAATAATAAATATCATACGCTAAAGCATTTAATTGGAGAACAAGATTATATGGCCTTTGGTAATGATTTCAATGACTTTTTAATACTACAACACGCCAAAACCTCTGTTTATTTAGGGGAGAAATCCGAATTTCAAGCCGACTATTATGTTGATGATGTGGATTTGGTGGCTGAATTTATTCGTACACATTTTCTTTAAAGCATATAAAAAGTCGCCCTCAAGCGACTTTTTTATTTTTCCAATTATTCGTATTCATCCAACCAAGCCAATAAAATCCCCTCTAGGATTTTTTCATTACTGGCCTCGGGATTGTCATCAAAATCTTCCAATTCACAAATCCATTGGTGCATATCGGTAAAACGTACAGTCTTAGGATCTAGATCAGGATCACGGTCATATAATGCCTCAGCAATGGCTTGTACATCTGTCCATTTCATTAGTGCGCCGCCTCATTTGCGTGGTTCAGGTTATATTTTGGAATTTCCACCACTAAATCTTCGTCCCCCACAATACATTGACAAGATAAACGGCTTTCAATTTCTAAGCCCCAGGCTTTATCCAACATATCTTCTTCTTGGTCAGAACTTTCGTTTAAACTGTCATACCCCTCACGGATCACCACGTGACAGGTGGTACAAGCACAAGAACCGTCACAAGCATGATGAATTTCCACATCATGATCATGTGCAAGATCTAACAAGTTATCCCCTTTTTTGGCGTCAATCACCATACCCTCTGGGCAAAATTCTTCATGGGGTAAAAACACAACTTTTGGCATATTTTCTTTCCTATTGTAAATTCGTAAATACTATAAATTATTGACTGATTGCCCTTTTAAGGCTTTTTGGATGGATTTATCCATTCGGCGTGCCGCAAATTCTTGCGTCGCCTGATCTAAATCCTTAATCCCTTGTTTAATGGCTAAGGTGTCAGTGCCTTGCTGTAAATTGTCTAACGAAACTAAGGCATTTTTCACCGCACTGAGTTCCTCTGCATTCAGTAAATCTTGGTCATCTTCTAAAGCGGTCAACACGGCTTCCATCACTCGACGTGCCTCGACACGTTGTTCGGCTAATAAGCGTGCATCAATATCCTGTTTCGCATTTTCCATGGAAGATTTGAGCATATTCGTAATCTCATCATCGGTTAAACCATAGGACGGTTTCACTTGGATAGACGACTGCACGCCAGTAGATTTTTCCATGGCGGTCACGCTTAACAAGCCGTCGGCATCCACTTGATAAGTCACACGAATATGTGCCGCACCGGCTGCCATGGCGGGAATGCCACGTAACGTAAAGCGAGCTAATGAACGGCAATCTTCCACCATTTCACGTTCGCCTTGCACAATATGCACTGACATAGCGGTTTGACCGTCTTTGAACGTGGTAAATTCCTGAGCGCGAGCCACAGGAATCGTGGTGTTACGTGGAATAATTTTTTCCACTAAACCGCCCATGGTTTCAATCCCCAAAGAAAGCGGAATCACATCAAGCAACAGCATATCGGCATCCGGTTTATTGCCCACCAAAATATCCGCTTGAATCGCTGCCCCCAAGGCCACCACTTTGTCAGGATCGATAGAAGTTAACGGCATCTTCCCAAAGAACACGCCCACTTCTTCACGCACAAACGGCACTCGGGTTGAACCGCCGACCATCACCACTTCTCGGACTTCTTCGGCGGTAATATTGGCATCTTTTAACGCTCGACGACAAGCCATTAAAGAACGTTTAACCAAAGGTTGAATTAGCTGATTAAACTGCACTCGGCTAATGCTGCCTTGCCAACCTTGCCAAGCAATCTCCACTTCTTGTTCTTGTGACAAAAATACTTTGATGTCATTTGACATCTCAATCAATTCACGTTGTTGTTGTGCATTTTCAGGGGACTGTCCTGATTGGCTAATGATCCAATCTGCAATTAAATGATCGAAATCATCTCCGCCCAAAGCGGTATCGCCACCTGTCGCCAACACTTCAAATACGCCTTTTGATAAGCGTAAAATAGAAATATCAAAGGTGCCACCGCCAAGATCATACACGGCAATAACGCCCTCTTTGTCACTATCCAAACCATAAGCAATGGCTGCGGCTGTTGGTTCGTTTAACAAACGTAACACATTCAAGCCAGCCAATTTCGCTGCGTCTTTGGTGCTTTGACGTTGGGCATCATCAAAATAAGCCGGTACCGTAATCACCGCACCAGACAGTTCACCGCCTAGCGTTTGTTCCCCAAGTGCGGTTAATTTTTTCAGAATTTCGCTAGATACTTCAACTGGACTGACGTTACCTTGTGGCGTTTGAATTAATGGTAAACCGTTTTCCGTCGCCTGAAATTGATAAGGCAAATTGGGATAACGCTGTTGCACATCCGTTAAACTTCGTCCGATTAAGCGTTTAACAGAAATAATCGTATGTTGCGGATCTTGGCTCGCTAACGCCCCAGCATCATGACCCACCACAACGTTATTTTCCGCATAATGCACAATAGATGGGGTTAAGGCTTGCCCTTGTTCATCTAATAAAATATCCGCTGTCCCACTACGCACCGAGGCAACTAAGGAATTTGTGGTGCCTAAATCAATGCCCACCGCCAATTTATGTTGGTGCGGTGCGGCCATTTGACCGGGTTCAGCAATTTGTAATAATGCCATGTTTATCTTCTTATTTATATAAATTTTCGATCATCAAACTATCTGCGATAACATTAAATAATGGGCGGTAGGTTTCAAATGAAGCACCGGTTGATGTTCCATTGAAAGATGTCATGACCATACCTTGAATCGCCACCATTTTATCTTGAGTGAAGATAAAATAAGTAATATTTTCCATACCAAAATTATTATCTAATCGCTCTGCATTAACCTGATTCCTAAGCCAAAAACCTGGAAATCCTTCAAGCGTTATCACGCCACTCCCGAGATAAACGCCATTATAATCTTCAAGCATAGCCTCTGCAAAATCACGTCTTTCATTGGCATCTGATAAATATTCTCGCCATTCAGCCTTTGAAACACCCCGAATTTCCTCTGGTAAATCTTTTACCATCAACATCACTTGGGCTTCTTTGCCATATTTGCTTTGAAATTTTTGCACAATATTGGAACGTCTCGCCTCTTGCCCGATCCAACTATTCGGCAATCTTAATGACAATGTTAAGCCTTTCGATTTGGGTGAATTACTCGTATAAATATAACTCTCATTCGTTTGTATTTCTTTTAGGGGATCGGTTCCGTAAGCGGTTTGAGCAAAAGACAAAGAAGTCGTCAATAACATGACTGCAACAACGAATAAGTAGCTTAACTTCATGCTCTGTCCCCTAAAACAGTTTTTCTTCTACGTTTTCAATCTGTTCAATTAACTTTTTCACAAAACGTAATTTATCTGCCGTCATTTGTGCAGCTGACCAGTTTTGCTCGGCTAGTTCAGTTTCAACTTGTTGCAACAGCGTTTTTTGTTCCGTCTCAATCTCACCACGAAATTCATCAAGTGCGGTGTGATTTTGTTGCGTTTCAATCTCGTCTAGCTGTTCACGCCATTGTAATTGTTGCATTAAAAAAGCAATATCTTGCGTGCTTTTTTGCTCTAGATCCTGTACTTCGCCTGTGTGAATTTGAATAATCGCCTCAGCACGCAAAATCGGATCTTTAAGGGTTTTTAAGGCATCATTAATTTCTGCCGATTGTTGCATCGCCAAACGCTGATCTTGTGCGGATTGGGTAGCAAAATTATCGGGGTGAAATTGCTTTTGTAACTGCAAAAAACGCTCGGACAATAAGGCCATATCCACGGCAAATTGTACGGGTAAATTAAATAGGGAAAAGGGATTTGTCATAAAATTTATCTTATTTATACGTTAAAACTTTCACCACAACCACATTGATCTTTGACATTTGGGTTGTTGAATTTAAAGCCCTCGTTTAAGCCCTCTTTCACAAAATCCAGTTCTGTACCGTCTAAATACACAAGGCTTTTGGTATCTACGATCACTTTTACGCCATCATATTCAAATACATGATCGTCCTCATTAAGGCTATCTACAAATTCTAACACATAAGCTAATCCAGAACAGCCTGATGTTTTAATGCCTAAACGTAAACCAATACCTTTGCCACGATTTTGTAAAAAAGTGCTAACACGATGAGCGGCACTTGGCGTTAATGTGACTGCCATTATATGCTCCCAATAAAAGAATACAGCCTCTCCCAGTGGGAGAGGACGGAGAAAATCTGAAAGATTTTCGGGAGGTGAGGGTTAATCTCGTGTTCCCTCACCAAAACTATTACCCTCACCCTAGCCCTCTCCCAGAGGGAGAGGGGATTTTATGAGGAGAGGGAATTTAATTACTTCGCTTGTTTCGCTTTATAATCCGCAATGGCAGCTTTAATCGCATCTTCCGCAAGAATTGAGCAATGCACTTTCACCGGTGGTAACTCCAATTCTTCGGCAATTTGGCTGTTTTTAATTGCACCCGCCTCGTCTAAGGATTTGCCTTTGACCCATTCGGTAATCAATGAGCTAGAGGCAATCGCTGAACCACAACCGTAGGTTTTGAATTTCGCATCTTCAATAATGCCATTGTCGCCAACTTTAATTTGTAACTGCATTACGTCACCACAAGCCGGTGCCCCGACCATGCCAGTTCCCACGTCAGTAGATTTTTTATCCATAGCACCCACGTTGCGTGGATTTTCATAATGATCTAATAATTTTTCACTGTATGCCATTTTCTTGTTCCTTATAAAATTAGTGAGCTGACCACTCAATGGTGTTTAAATCAATACCCTCTTTGAATAAATCCCAAAGTGGTGATAAATCTCTTAATTTTTGCACCGCACCTTGCATTAGGCTAATGGTGTAATCAATTTCTTCTTCCGTTGTATAACGGCCTAAGGTGAAACGAATTGAGCTATGAGCTAATTCATCATTTAAGCCTAAAGAACGTAACACATAAGACGGTTCAAGGCTCGCTGAGGTACAAGCAGAACCAGAAGACACCGCAATATCACGCAATGCCATCATTAAACTTTCACCCTCAACATAGTTAAAGCTGATGTTTAAATTGTTATCTAAACGGTGTTCCATTGAACCATTGACATAGGTTTCTTCAATGCCTTTTAAGCCATTGTATAAACGGTCACGTAAGGCTTTCAAGCGTGGCATTTCGGTTGCCATTTCTTCTTTACAAATACGATAAGCCTCGCCCATACCGACGATTTGATGCACTGGTAACGTACCTGAACGCATACCACGTTCATGGCCACCACCGTGAATAATCGCCTCTAAACGAATACGTGGTTTACGACGCACATATAATGCCCCGATTCCTTTTGGTCCATATAATTTATGGCTTGACATAGAAAGTAAATCTACTGGCAATTCGCTCAAATTAATGTCAACTTTACCCACACTTTGCGTAGCGTCGGTATGGAAAATGGTTTTATTGGCACGGCAAAGCTCACCAATCGCTTTAATATCTTGAATCACCCCGATTTCGTTGTTGGCGTGCATAATCGAGACTAAAATCGTATCTGGACGAAGTGTCGCTTTAAACACGTCAAGATCGATTAAACCGTCTGCTTTCGGCTCTAAATACGTGACTTCAAAGCCCTCACGCTCCAACTGACGACAAGTATCTAACACCGCTTTATGCTCAGTTTTGCAAGTAATAATGTGCTTGCCTTTGGTTTGATAGAAATGTGCTGCCCCTTTAATGGCCAAGTTATCCGCCTCGGTTGCCCCCGAAGTAAACACGATTTCACGGCTATCTGCACCAATTAAATCCGCAATTTGATTACGTGCGATATCCACCGCCTCTTCCGCTTGCCAACCAAATTTGTGTGAACGAGAGGCCGGGTTACCAAAGTTACCATCAATGGTTAAAAATTCCATCATTTTTTTTGCCACACGTTCATCTACTGGACAGGTTGCTGCATAGTCCAAATAAATTGGTAATTTCATTAAATTCACTCCTAAAAATGCTATATTTATAGCTAGCTATTGACGACTAAAAGATTATCAAAATCTTGATGTGTTTGATGAGTACGTGCTTTCGTACTCTGCTTATTAACCAGTTCTGCCAAGGTGATTTGATCTAAAAAACTTTCAATCCGTTGGCTTAATTCTTCCCATAAAGAATGGGTTAAACATTCATGCCCGTCATGACAATTCCCTTGACCTAGACATTTCGTCACGGAAATATTTTCATTCACCGCCGAAATAATCATACCGATGGAAATATCTTGTGTCGGCAATCCTAATTGATAGCCACCACCTGGCCCACGCACGCTTTTCACTAAGCCATGTCGGCGTAATTTGGCAAAAAGCTGCTCCAAATAAGAAAGGGAAATACTTTGCCGTTCAGAAATGTCAGACAATGTCACCGGATTTTCCTGACCATTTAGTGCAATATCTAAAATGGCCGTCACGGCATAACGTCCTTTGGAAGTTAATTTCATCTTTCTCTCTCTTCTTATCCTAACAATCAATACGAATAGTTTACTTAACCTAGTAAAATAGTCAACTATTATTGTTTATGCAAATCTAAGCGTTTTTCCACCGCAGTTAACATACCACGCAAAATATTTAACTCATTTTGCTCCACTTCAGCACGTTGATACAAACGCCTTAATTTCGGCATAACTCCTTGATTTTGAATAAAACCTAAGGATTGATAAAGGCGTTCCGTATGTTCAAAAAAGTATTCTAATTGTTGTGTCGTGGCTAAAAGTGCGGTGTTTTTAACGGTATTTTCTATGGGAGTAACAGGCATTTCCTGTGCAGTTTGCGACAAAAACGCCATACGTAATTCATAACACACCAACTGCACCGCCATGGCTAAATTGAGCGAAGAATAATCAGGATTCGCCGGAATGGTTAAATGATAACGGCATTTCAAGAGTTCATCATTGGTTAACCCCACTCGCTCACGACCAAAAATAATCGCCACTTTTTCACCGCACTTCGTGGCTTGCATGGCAATCTCACCGCATTGACGAGGTTCAATTAAACTATTCTGCAAATGGCGAAGTCTGGCACTGGTGCCAATCAACAGCGAACAATCGCCCACCGCTTGCTCAAAACGCTCAACCACCACCGCATTTTTCACCACATCTTCCGCCCCTGCGGACAAGGCTATCGCCAGTTCATCAATACCTTGTTTCGGCGAAACCAAATACAACTCACGCAAGCCCATGGTTTTCATGGCCCGAGCCGCCGAGCCAATATTGCCAGAATGGGAGGTTTCGATTAATACAATGCGGATGTTGTCTAACATAGTTGCGATATTCAAATTAAATTTGTTGCTTATTTTAGCACAATATCCCTATTTATTAGTAGGTTTTAGAAAATATTTTTAATAGTGGAAACGGCTCAAAAAATTCACTATAATGCACCGCAGTTTAAGGCAAAACGCAAAATACGCTTTGCCATTGTTCTTTTCACAATCTCTAATGGATATTCTTATGAACCCAATGTTAAATATCGCTATTCGTGCTGCACGAAAAGCAGGCAATGTTATCGCAAAAAGTTATGAAAACCGTGCGGATATTGAAACCCAAGTTAAAGGCAACTATGACTACGTGACTAACGTAGATAAAGCGGCCGAGGCCGCCGTGATTGAAACCATTCGTGCCTCCTACCCTGATCACAGTATTATCACCGAAGAATCAGGGGTGTTAGCCGGTAACGACCGTGATACGCAATGGGTAATCGATCCATTAGACGGCACCACCAACTTTATCAAGGGTTTCCCGCATTTCGCTGTCTCTATCGCTATTCGTGTCAAAGGTCGCACTGAAGTAGGTGTGGTTTATGATCCGATCAAAAATGAATTATTTACTGCGGTACGTGGCGAGGGAGCAAAATTAAACGATATTCGTTTACGTGTTGCAGACCGCCGTGATATGAAAGGCACCGTACTAGCCACTGGTTTCCCATTCAAGCAAGCCAAACTAATGCCAATTCACATGGCCATGATGAATGCCTTAATCACCGATGCCGCTGATTTCCGTCGCACAGGCTCTGCCGCCTTAGATTTATGCTACACCGCTGCTAACCGTGTTGATGGTTTCTTTGAAATGGGTTTAAAACCTTGGGATATTGCCGCAGGTGAATTAGTCGTTCGTGAGGCGGGTGGCTTAGTTTGTGATTTTAATGGCGGACATGATTATTTAAAAGACGGCCATATTGTTGCAGCTCATCCTCGTGTGGTGAAAGAAATTCTGACTAAAATTCAGCCGTGTTTAGGGGAAGAGTTTAAGGGGTAATTTCCTTATTCATTCCTGAATTAACATCTCACTATCATACAAAAAAGAAGTGTTCATTAACTTAGAGAAAATGAACACTTCCTACCAATGTCTAACCTTAATTGAACAAATTTAGCAATATTCTAAGATTTTCCATTACAAGCACAACTCTTCATGCGTTCCAACTCGGTGTAATTCCACAACATTATCATCTGCAATTTTGTAAAGTAACACTAAATCAAAGGATAAATGGCAATCACGAAACTCTTTCAAATTGCCTTTTAGCTGATGATCACGATATTTTGCTGGCATGGGTTCGCCGTTTAAAAGGCAGGTAGAAATTTCATGCCATTCTGAGCTGAAAAATACGGTTGCATATTTTTTCAGATCCTTTTTAAACGTATTAAAAATGAAAAACCGATTTTTAGCCATAATCTAGTTCAACTCTTTAATTCGTTGATTTAACTCATTTAAATCATTGCAATACTCACCATTCTCAGATGTTCTCGTATTAGCTAAAACTTCTGCCACCACAGAATCTTTGTATTGTCTTTCATAGTCAAAAGACAATGGAACTTTGCGTGTGGCAACAATCTGATTAAAAAATAATTTAACTGCTTGCGTATGAGATAGTCCAAAATTAGCCAAAATAGCAGCTGCTTGATTTTTCAAATCGGTATCAACTCGAATGTTTGACATTGTCATAATAATCCCCTTTTTTGTATCAAATATGGAGCAAAATATAACACATTTTGTAGCTAAATAGCTACTTATTCACTATATAATGAAGCTAACCATTTCTCTATCAAATCCAAACTCTCTTTTATCTGCTGCTCAACCTCAACTATCCAATGCTCAATGTGCTCTTCCCATTCTTCCAACTCCCCCTGTTGCATCAAATTCGCCAAATTCTGCACCGATTGCATAGCAAGACTCGCCGCTGCACCTTTGAGTTTATGAGCAGTTTCAGTGAATTGTTGCTTACTGATATGGCCTTGTTGATAATCTTGATAAGCGGAAACCACATCTAAATCCCCGCCGTTGATTTCCTGTTTAAATAAACGGATATTTTCGATATATAAATCTTTGCCAATAAATTCAAGCAGTTCTGCCAGAATGTCAGGGTTAAAATATTCGGCTAAATCTTCGGGAATGGGTTGAGCCTCCGCATGCTTTGGGGCATGTGCTAACATTTCACTTTCGCCAAAATAGGTATTCAAGCAAGCGGTTAATTCATTCACTAACAATGGCTTACGCAATACGTCATCCATGCCTTGGCGTTGATATTCAGCTTTGTTTTGCATTACATTGGCGGTTAACGCAACTAACGGCGGTAGATAATCATAGCGATCGTTTTCATAGCCATCACGTAAATAATGGGCAATGTCAAAGCCGGTCATATCGGGCAGTTGAATGTCTAATAACAATAAATCATAGCTATTCTGTTCAAAGGCGTGAATGGCATCTTTGCCGGACATGGCGACATCCACTTGGTGACCGAGTTTTTCTAACAGAGTTTTTGCCACGGTGATGTTGAGCTGAATATCTTCCACCAATAAAATGTGTAAATTTTGTACCGCACTTTTTACCATCGGCGACGCTTTGGGTTCCACGCTTTCCGCTTGAATGCCGAGCGTAAAGGTGGTGCCTTGTCCAAGTTCACTGGTGACGGTTAAATCCCCTTGCATTAAATGTGCTAGATTTTTTGAAATGGCTAACCCAATGCCACTGCCGGCGGAGCGTTTGCCACTGCTGGCCACTTGGTAATACATAGTGAAGATTTTATCTAACTCTTGGCTTGGCATACCTTGTCCAGTATCCGTGACGGAAAATTGATAGTGATTATCGGGCAAGGCGTTGACTGCTAGGCTGATCGTCCCCTGTTCAGTGAATTTCACCGCATTACTCAATAAATTCCATAAAATTTGGTTTAGCCTTGTTTGGTCTAAGCGTAAAAAGTGCGGTAAATTTTCGTCGCATTTCATCTCAAAAGACAAGCCTTTTTGACTGGCTAATAAGGTCGCAATATTTTGTATATCGTTTAAAAACGCATAAAAATCCGTTTCACGTTGATATAACTCAATGTTATGGCTATCAATTTTTTCTAAGTCGATAATATCATTAAAAATATTACCTAAAGACACCGCACTTAGGCTAATGGTATGCAGATAATTTCGCTGTTGTTCCGTCAATGATGTGTCTAACAGCATTTGGCTTAACCCCAAAATGCCATTTAATGGCGTGCGGAGTTCGTGACTAATACTGGCCAGCAAGGCACTTTTATCTTGAATGGATTTAGCTAAGGCTAAACGTGAGCGTTCGAGCCGATCAACCAATAAAGTGAAAAAATAAATCACAAAAGGGGCGGAAATCAAGCCAAAAATAATGGCATAACTTAAACTTTCCCAATTAATTCGCCCCATCACCACAAAACTTAACACAATATGGGTCAGTAAGGCAAAGGTGGCGACAATGAGAAAACCTAACAGGGAAAATTTGAGCCGACCGAGTTTGATCACCCAGTCGATATAGCGTTGTGTGAAATGATTGACGTTCATAGCGGATCTCATTAAGATTTTTTGCGTATCTTAACAAAATTTGATGCAACAAGGGGGAATTTTTGTCTGGCTAATTCTAGCCACTAACTAAATTCCAATTCCACCGCACTTTGCCCCAACATTTCCACCAAATCCACTAATAACTCGTCATCAGGTTTGATGTACCATTGCACGCCGAGTTTTAACAATGCCCGTCCTTGTGGGCTGTCATAATAAATATGAATCGGTATCGTGCCACCGCTGTAAGGCGCTATAACAGATTGAAATTGCTTAATAAACTGCGGTGTAATTTGGTCTTGTTTTAGCATAATCGCCAGACTTTTTACATAACGGCTGCGTGCCTCACTTAAGGTCATCAATTCACGCACCGACATGCGCAAGCCTTGGGTGTATTCATCTTCGCTCACTTGGCCCGACACAATCACAATATTGTCTTTCTGCAAATGCTCGCCGTATTTTTCCAAGGCCTCGGAAAATAAGGTAATATCTAATTTCCCCGAACGGTCATCAAGGGTGGCAATGCCAAGGCGGTTGCCTTTTTTAGTAACCGCAAAGCGAGAGGCAATAATCAGGCCGTAAGCCGTGCTGACTTCCCCACGTCGATTCGGCATCAGTTCTTTTAAGCGGAAACGACCATAATGTTTCAATTCGGTCAAATAGCGACTAATCGGGTGGCTGCTTAAATACAGCCCTAACGTTTCTCGTTCGCCGTCTAAAATTTGTTTATCCGTCCAAGGTGGCGTGTGGGCGTATTTTCGTTCCACGTCTTCGTGGCTTTCGGTCAACACACCGAACATATCCGCTTGGCCAATTTCTTCATTTTTGGCAAATTGGTTAGAAGATTGCAGTGCATCTTCTAAATTTTTCGCTAACGCCGCACGGTGTGGCCCGAGTTTATCGAAAGCCCCTGATTTAATCAGGCTTTCAAAGGTACGGCGGTTAACTTGTTTCAAATCCACTCTGGCACATAAATCAAATAAATCTTTGAAAATGCCGCCTTTTTCACGCACCGACACTAACGCCTCAATCGGCGCCACCCCGACCCCTTTGATCGCCCCAATACCGTATACAATTTCGCCTTGTTCATTCACGCTAAAATGATGTTTACCCGTGTTAATATCGGGCGGAGTCACTTTTAAGCCCATGCGTAAACATTCATCATACAAGCCAACGATTTTGTCGGTATTATCCATTTCTGAGGTCATCACCGCCGCCATAAATTCCGCTGGGAAATGGGTTTTCAGCCATAAGGTTTGATAAGACACCAAGGCATAAGCGGCCGAGTGCGATTTGTTAAACCCATAGCCGGCAAATTTTTCCACCAAGTCGAAAATCTTCATGGCTAATTCGCCATCTACGCCGTTTTTAATCGCCCCCGCCTCAAACACCGAGCGCTGTTTTGCCATTTCTTCGGGCTTTTTCTTCCCCATGGCTCGGCGTAATAAATCCGCCCCACCGAGCGTATAACCGGCCAAGGCTTGCGCAATTTGCATGACCTGCTCTTGATACACAATGACGCCATAGGTCGGTTCTAAAATCGGTTTCAGGCAATCGTGTTGATAGGTTGAATCCGGATAAGACACTTCTTCTCGCCCATGTTTACGGTCGATAAAGTTTTGCACCATACCCGATTCCAACGGACCGGGGCGGAACAGGGCCACCAAGGCGATAATATCTTCAAAACAGTCAGGTTGCAGGCGTTTAATCAAATCTTTCATGCCACGGGATTCCAACTGGAACACCGCCGTGGTTTCTGCGGCGAGCAAGGTTCTAAAGGAATCGGGATCGTTTAATGGAATACTTTCAATGCGAACTGGTGGCTTACCCTCTTTTTCCATACGAGCATTAATCATATCCAACGCCCATTTAATAATGGTGAGCGTGCGCAAACCGAGGAAGTCGAATTTCACCAATCCCGCATATTCCACATCATTTTTATCAAAATGGGTGACGGGGTGCAGCCCCTCACTGTCGCAATACAATGGTGAAAAATCCGTAATCAAGGTCGGGGAAATCACCACGCCCCCCGCATGTTTCCCCGCATTGCGGGTCACGCCCTCAAGTTTGCGAGCCATATCAATTAAGGCTTTGACTTCCTCGTCCGATTCATAAATTTCAGGCAATTTCGGTTCGGCCTCAAAGGCTTTGGCTAACGTCATACCGGGATCCGGTGGCACTAATTTAGAAATACGATCCACAAAACCGTACGGGTGGCCCAACACACGCCCTACATCACGAATGACCGCTTTGGCTGCCATAGTACCGAATGTGATAATCTGCGACACGGCTCCCCGTCCGTACATTTCTGCCACGTGATCGATCACCCGATCTCGCCCGTCCATACAGAAATCCACGTCAAAGTCAGGCATGGACACCCGTTCAGGGTTTAAAAAACGTTCAAAAAGTAAGTCAAAAGCTAGCGGATCCAAATCGGTAATTTTTAACGCATAGGCCACTAAAGATCCGGCCCCAGAACCCCGCCCCGGTCCAACGGGAATACCGTTATCTTTCGACCATTGAATAAATTCCATCACAATCAAGAAATAACCGGGGAATCCCATTTGGTTAATCACATCTAATTCAATTTGCAAGCGTTCATCATATTCTGGGCGTTTTTCCAACCGCACTTTTTCATCAGGAAATAAAAACGCCAACCGTTCTTCCAAGCCCTCTTTGGCTTTTTTGACTAAAAAATCTTCCGTACTCAATTCGCCCGTTGGAAACTGCGGTAAAAAATATTCGCCTAATCGAATGGTGACATTACAGCGTTGTGCAATGAGTAAGGTATTTTCAATCGCCGACGGAATATCCGCAAACAGATCGCACATTTCTTGTTCCGAACGGAAATATTGTTGATCGGTATAAAGTTTCGGGCGTTTCGGATCGTCCAACGTATAACCATCATGAATCGCCACTCGAATTTCGTGCGCCTCAAAATCCTCCGATTTCAAAAAACACACATCATTCACCGCCACCACGGGCAATTGATAACGTTGAGCCAGTTCCAACGCTCCTGCAATATAACGTTCTTCCTCCTGGTGACCAGTGCGCGCCACACTTAAATAAAAATGATTAGGGAAAAATTCTTGATAAAAAGCCACCGCACTTTCCACCGCCGTGGCATTCTCTTTTAACAATGACAGCCCAATATCGCCCTTACGACCGCCAGACAGTACAATCACACCCTCATGATGTTCGGTCAACCATGCTTGATCGATATAAGGCAAATCATCATAACCACGCTGATAAGCCTTTGATAATAAAAGGGTAATATTTTTATAGCCGACATTATTCTTAGCAAGCAAAGTCAATTCAAAACGTTCTTCCCCACAAAGCTCGCTTTTCACCAACACATCCGCCCCAATAATCGGCTTAATCCCCGCCCCTAACGCCTCGCCATAAAATTTCACCAAACCACAAAAATTGGAAAAGTCCGTCAACGCCATGGCCACCATATTTTCTACCGCACAGGCTTTTACTAACGGTTTCACTTTGGCGATACCATCAATCATGGAAAAATCGCTGTGGGTACGCAGATGGACAAATCGTGGGGCTGACATGAGAATTCCTTAAATGGCTATAAAAGTGCGGTCTATTTTACGTTAATTTTGGGGAAAATAAAAATACCGAGCTAAACTCGGTATTTTGTAAAAGGAAAAAAACTAATCCTCCCCCCAAACTTCCTTAGCAATTTCTTCCACATGACGCACTTTCGCCCATTGCTGTTGTTCGGTCATCACGTTACCTTCTTCGGTGGACGCAAAACCGCATTGTGGGCTTAAGCAAAGTTGTGCCAATGGTACATATTTTGCGGCCTCCGCAATGCGAGCTTTGATTTGAGCTTTATCTTCTAATTCAGGGAATTTGGAACTAATCAAACCTAACACCACACGCCCTTTATTATTAGCAAAATGTCTTAACGGCTCAAAACCGCCTGAACGTTCATCATCATATTCTAAGAAATAACCGTCATAATTAGTTTGAGCAAATAAACCATCTGCGATTGGATCGTATGCCCCTGTTAATAAATAAGAGGATTTATAGTTACCACGGCAAACGTGGGTGGTAATGGTCATATCTGCAGGTTTATCCGCAAGAATGGCTTGAATATTCGCCACCGCTTGAGCTTTATCTGCGGCAAAAGTCGGTTGATCGTGGTTGTTACATAAGGATCCCCAATACACATCATCAATTTGTAAATAACGGCAACCTGCATCATAAAAGGCTTGAATCGCCTCTTTATAGGCTTGTTGCACGTCTTTGGCAAATTCTTCACGCGTGGCGTAAATGCCGTGATCCCATTGAACTGGATACATTAATTGGTTTGGACTTGGAATGGTAAATTTCGCCACCGCACGACCGCCGACTATGGCATTAAATTTTTTGAAATGGGTTAAGAATGGGTGATTTTTATTCCACGATACTTTGCCACAACAGCGAGTATTATAAGGTCGCACCGCCACGCCTTTAAACGCATAGGCTTTTTCTGGCACATAGCCTTCAATGCCGTTGAGATTTTCTAAGAAATCAATATGCCACCAAGAACGGTGATATTCGCCGTCGGTGACCACTTGAATGCCCGCATCAAGTTGTGCTTGCACTAATTTTTTCACTTCCTGTTCAACGATGTCATCACGCTGTTCAAGGGAAATTTTGCCTGCTTTAAAATCAGCATGAGCTTGTTTCCACGCCTCAGAACGTAAATAAGATCCGACGGTATCGGCATGGAAAGGTAAGGTTGTGTTTGTCATGGTATTTCCTTCATTATTAATAAAATTAAGCCTAGCTTAAACCTAAATGGCACTTTCTGCAATAGCCTTGGCACAAGCATACGCCGAACTCCACGCCCATTGGAAATTATATCCGCCAAGCCAACCGGTAACATCTAGCACTTCGCCGATAAAATACAGCCCCGCCACCTGATTGGCCTGCATGGTTTTCGAGGAAATAAATTGTGTATCCACACCCCCTAAGGTGACTTCTGCAGTACGATAACCCTCTGTGCCGTTAGGGTGAAATTGCCATTGATGAATTAACTCGGTTAAGGATTGTAAATCCGCTTTGCTTATTTGTGCCAAGGTTTTATCGCCCAAGGTCAAACGCTGATGTTCAATCCACAATTCCACCAATCGTTTGGGCAACACTTGGCTTAATGCGGTTTTTAATTGCATATTTGGTGAGTGGGCTTTTTGTGCGGTGATCAGATCGACAATAGTTTGATCGGGCAATAAATCAATGTGGACTGGCTCGTTCAGTTGCCAATAATTGGAAATTTGCAACATAGCCGGCCCCGATAACCCTCGGTGCGTAAATAACATATCACCTCGGAATACCTGATGACCCACACTGGCATTGACCCTTAGCGATACGCCCGAAAGTGCGGTGAAAATTTTGTCATTTTCTAAGTAAGTGAACGGCACAAGGCTCGCTCTTGGCGGAATAATCGGAATAGCAAATTGTTCTGCGATTTTATAACCCAAAGGTGACGCCCCTAATGCCGGCATGGAAAGCCCACCGGTGGCAATAACTAAATTTCGACAGGTCCAATCCACACCGTTAGCACGCACCTTAAAACGCACCTTGGGATCGTTTTCAATGGGTTCTACGCTATCAATTTGCTGGCGTAATTGAATATCTACTTTCGCCTTTTTGCAGCGATCTTCGAGTAAATCCACAATATCTTGTGCCGAATTGTCACAAAAAAGCTGACCGTCTGCTTTTTCATGATAGGCAATGCCATATTCACAAACTAAGCTAATAAAATCCCACTGGGTAAATCTTGCTAAAGCAGATTTGACAAAATGGGGATTTTGCGAAAGATAATGGCTCGGGCTAACATCAAGGTTGGTAAAATTACAAAAGCCACCGCCCGACATCAAAATCTTGCGACCAATTTTCTTGCCACTGTCTAAAACCGTGATTTTTTCACCGCCGTGTTGACCAATTTCTGCCGCACAAAACAGTCCGGCCGCACCGGCACCAATGATGATCGTTTCGCTATAATGATTCATTTAATTTTTATTTATCCAAACTTCATTTCATTACAGGCGATCTTACAGGTTTTTATCAAAAAAATCTGGAAATTAGTTCTATTCCGCAAAAATTGTAATGAATTCATTAAAAAGCCTATTTCAACAACTTTTCCGCCATTTGCATACTTTCAATGGTTTTACGACGATCCACTTCGGTTCGTCCGCTATCAAGCAAACGTTGCCAATATTTCAATGCGTTAGCGTAATCGGTTTTTAAAAACGCCTCGGAGGCTAACAAGGAAAGGCTGGCGGTTTCATTCGGATCTTGTTGTAAGGCTTGATCGATTAATTGCTGTGCTTTTGGGCTCATTTTTTGCCCTGCTTGATAATACAAGGCCGTCGCTGCTTGCCCTAAAATACGAGGTTGACTGCCAGCTAATTGCTCGGCATTGCCATAAGCAATCAGGGCGTTTTCAAATTCATTATTTAAGGTGTAGGCTTGCCCGAGTTCAAACCAGCGGTCACTGTCGTTGGGATCTTGACGAAGTTTTTGTTGAATAGACAAAATATAATCGTCATTTTTCGCTGTGGCTTGAGCATGCTGAAATTGCTGTTGTTGCTGTTCAAATTCCTGCTCGCCTCGTTGCACGTAGTCCCAACGATCTAGCGAAAAATAATAGGCTAATGGTACAGCAAATAAAATAAACCCGAAACCTAACAAAAAAATCGGTGAAAAATGCACCGCAGTTTTGCTCTTGCTCGGTTGTTCTTGTGACAAGCGTGGCTCATTCGCCAAAGCCGTTGCAGCAGAAAATACCTTATTTTTCTGCTGACGAAGATAATAAACCATGCCACCCACTGCCAAGATTAACAACAAGATTGGCAATCCCCACAACAACGCTGTATTCCATTGTAAGGGTGGTTTATACAACACAAAATGACCAAAACGAGAGGTCATCACATCAATAATTTGTTGATCGGTTTTGCCGTCATTCACCATTTGATACACTTCAAGGCGTAAATCGTACGCAATCGGTGAATTGGATTCCACTAAATTTTGATTTTGACATTGCGGACAACGCAAAGATTTCGCCAAGGCAACAGCTCTGGTGCGATCGGCTTGATTGTGAAATTGAAAAGTGTCTACCATTTCTGCATGAGCAATGCTGATTAGTAAGATCAAAAAAAGCGTAAAATATTTCATTTTTCCACCATAAAACACTGTTTTTTTTACAGATGATATATTATTCTTTCTAGCGTGAATTTTCCTAAAATTCACCAATTTTAACCTAACATAAGGACAGACTATGAAATTAAAAATTGCAACTATCGCTTTAGCGACTCTTTTACTCACAGGTTGTCAAACATTCCGTGTTGGTGATTTCACTGTGATTAGTACCAAAAACGTAAATCTCACCAGCGGTAAACTCGTTGCTGGATCTGAACGAGTTAAAGGCGAAGACAGTAGTAGTGGCGTAGCTTATTTAAAAAATGCCGTTGATAGAGCCATTCAACAAGATAAATGTGCTGTGGCTTTATCTGATGCGGTTCTCAACGTTAAACAAGGCTTCTTTACTGTTTCATATATTGCTGAAGGTAACTTAGTTTACGACCGTTCTATACCAGGTTGTACAAATAAATAACTACTTTATAAGCTCCAATCTCGAGGTTGGAGCTACTTCCACTTTTCCAATTCAGGCAAAATAATATTTTGCAGACTATCATGATCAAACGCCCCTGAATAACGGTAGCGAATAATGCCGTGTTTATCCACCACATAGGTTTCAGGGGCGCCGTCCACACCTAATTGCATTGCCAGTTTGCCTTGACTATCGTTAATGTTCAACACAAACGGATTACCAAATTTTTGCAAATATTCCACCGCACTTTGTGGCTTATCACGGTAATTGAGTCCCACGATAGGAATATTTTTCTCGGCTAAAGCAAGCAGATGTTTATGTTCTAAACGGCAAAAATAGCACCAACTGCCCCACACATTAATCAGATAAGGGGTTTGCGGTAAATCTTTATTGCTTAACACTCGTTGGCTATCTTCAATACTGGCTTGATAAAACTCGGGCACAGGGCGACCAATTAAGGCGGAAGCAATTTTTTTTGGATCCTGCTGTAAACCTTGAAATAACAAACCGCAGATGGCCAAAATCAGCAATAACGGCATAAAAAATAAGATTTTTTTGTTGATCATTTTTTGCGTAATCCTAACATACCCAACAAGGCACCGAGTGCCATTAAAATACCGCCGAACCAAAGCCAGCGAATAAACGGTTTATAATGTAAACGAAAAGTAAACTCGCCGTCAATGCCACTTTGTGGCGTAAGTTTATCGCCCATCACAATGTAAATATCCCCTAACATGCCCCAATCAATCGCCACTTCCGACATATTCATGGTTCGCACGTCATAGTAACGGCGTTCGGGGTAAAGTGCGGTGATTTTTTTGCCCTTTTTTAAAATATCAAACTGAGCTTTTTCGCTAGTGTAATTGGCCCCGATTTCGTTATGAAATCCGAGATAATGAAAGTCATAGCCATTGAGTTGTTGATGTTGATTCGGTGCCAGTCGTACGCCCATTTCGGTGCCAAAATAACTGGACATGACTGCTCCAATCACAGCGACCGCCACGCCACAATGGGCAAAAATCATGCCTAAACGTTTAAATGCTAGGGATTTTCTGACTAAAGCTAGTGTGGCCAATAATAACCAAATAGCTAAACTTACCAATACAAAAGGCACAAATTGAAAGGTTAAACTGCTATCTTGTGCTACCGTATAAGCAATCATGGCATAGGCGGCCAACATGGCAGGTAAACCTAACAGCAGGTTTTTCACCAACCGAGATCGATCCGATGTTTGCCATTTGGTGGCTAACACCAACACCATTAAGCACAGCACCAAGGCAATTAATGGCAAGAAAATACTGTTAAAATAAGGTAAGCCAACGGAAATCGATCCCCAGCCTGCAAGGCTAAATAACATGGGGTAAAATGTGCCAATAAAGACGCTAACCGTGGCAATGGTTAATATGATATTGAGCAACAGTAACAGGCTTTCTTTGGAAAAAAAGTCAAAACGCACCGCAGTTTGTTGTACATTAGTTTTTAAGGCAAACAGGGTTAACGCACTGACCGTCAGTAAAAAGAACAGGATTAACAGCACCGCACCTCGTTCGCTATCAATGGCAAAAGCGTGGACGGAAGTTAGTACCCCCGAACGCACAATAAAGGTGCCTAACACACTGAATGAAAAGGTAAACAGGGAAAATAGAATGGTCCAATAGCTAAAAATGCCCCGCTTTTCCGTGACAAATAAGCTATGTAATAAGGCCAAGCCTAACAGCCAAGGCATCAGGGACGCATTTTCCACCGGATCCCAGAACCACCAACCGCCCCAACCGAGTTCGTAATAGGCCCACCAAGATCCGAGCATTATACCGAGCGTTAAAAACAACCATGCGACAAGTGCCCAACTTCGCATCCAACGTGCCATCACGGCGTCTAAACGCCCATTCACTAAGGCGACCAAGGTTAAGGCAAAATTTATCGCAAACCCCACATATCCCAGATATAATAACGGCGGATGAAAAATTAAGCCAATATCTTGTAACATGGGATTCAGATCTCGTCCCTCGGGGGGAACTGGGAATTGGCGAATAAAGGGATTGGAGAAATACACCACAAATACCGCCAAGCCTAAATAAATCATACCAAGAATAGAAAGAGTTCGACTAGTCATTATCGGCTCACGTTGACGGCTAAAATAGGTAAATAACGCCACCCAGAGGCTTAAAGAAAAAAGCCAAAATAGCATGGAACCCTCATGGCCACCCCACAGGGCCACCAGTTTATAAAAAATGGGTAATTGGCTATTTGAATGTGCCACCACATAGCTTACAGAAAAGTCATCTACGGCGAAAGAATAAGCTAATAATCCCAAAGACAGGCTGGTGAAAATCGCCAGTAAATAGCTTAACTGCCATGAAGTGAGGATGAAAATGACGTGATTTTTAGCGATACCAATTTGGGGCAGTATCGCTAACAATAAGGAAGTAAAGCTGGCCAATAATAAGGCAATAAAACCGAGTTCAGGGATCATAAAATGTTTTGATTAAAATATGTAAGGGCGTATTCAGCTACGCCCTATTTATCATTATGCTACGGTTAATTGCCCTGCGTATAAAATAAAATACCGCAAGCACAACACGCCGATTAAGTCAAAAATGGACACGAGTATAATAAAGTTACGGTCGTATTTCCACTTCTCACTGACAAACAGATTGGCAATCAACGGAATAATAATCCCGATTAAAAATACACCAATCCAAAATACCCAACCCCAGAAACCGGACAGGGCATTTTGTAAAGCGACTAAGCGTTGTCCGCCACCAAAATAAAGCCCCACGAAAAAGCACACTAACAAGCCTAATTCGGTGACCATAATCGGCACTTCAAATTTATGGATAAAATGAATTTCGTGGCTGTCGCCAGATAATTTGCCGGCTAATAAAATCATTAAAAAGGTTGCGGCAATGCCTGATGATGTGCCTGATGCTAAAAATAATGCAGGCAATACAGGATTATTAAGCATTGGATAGCTGATTAAGGCTGAAAGCAAAAAGCCCGTATAAGCCCCTAGCACGGCGGCTAACACAAACAACACCACTTCCACTGGTTTTAACCAACCTTGAATGGCATAAATCCATTTTATAACAAATTTCAAAGCTGGCACGAAACGCTCAATAAGTTGGGCTATTTCATCTTTAAAAATAATTACCGACCAAACAAAAAGCGTGGTTAAATATACCTGAAACAGCAACACCCCCATAGACATCACGGAATGGAATTGATAGTTAAACATCAGTTTCCAGAATGTCCAAGGACGAGCTAAGTGGAAAATCAATAAGGTTAAGCCAATTAACACCGGCACAAAACCTAACATCACGCCACTGCGGATAATCCAGTTTTCACTCGGTTTCGCTAGCTTGACCGAACTGGTGTTACGAAAAGCAATGGCTAATTGCACGGCACCAGAGGAAATCCCAAGTAAAAACAAATAAATGGCAATGGTGCTATCCCAGACTAAATTTGGGGTTTGAAAATGTTCGGTCATTGTCTATGCTCCCCTTTGCCAAATGGAATATGGTATAAATTCGGTTCAGTGCCTAACTGGAGTTTAGTCCGATAAACCGGATTTTCACGTACTTTTTGAGCCACCGCACTGTGCGGATCATTCATGTCACCAAAGGTCAATGCCTTGGTTGGGCAACTTTCCACACAAGCAGGCTGTTTGCCTTGAGCTAAATTCGTATCTCGACAGAAATTACATTTGTCTGCGGTTTTGTGAATCGGGTGAATAAAGCGTACACGATAAGGGCAAACGGCTACGCAATATTGACAACCAACACAGAGATCTTTGTGAACATCCACAATCCCTGTTTTCTCATCGACAAAAGAGGCACCTGTCGGGCAAACCGCCACACAAGGGGCGTTGCTACAATGTTGGCAAGATTGGCGGAAAAATTCATATTCCACCTCTGGAAATTCGCCCACAGGTTGACTACGAATAATTTCCAAACGTGAAACGCCATCTGGCACTTGATTTACATCTCGGCAAGCATCCATACAAGCTGTGCAACCGATGCAAGCGGTTTCATCATGCACCATGGCATAGCGAATGGTTTTCTCGCCACCCTTGGCACTTTGTGCGGTTAAACTTAGGGTTGTTCCTGAAGTAAGAATCAAGGCTCCCACTCCAGAAACAAAGTTTCGGCGTGAGCAAGCTGTCATTTTTTATCCTTTTCAGAAATAGTATTATTTTGCTGTTCTTTTTGTTTTTGCTGTTTGCCATGACAATCGACACAAAGTTTAATTTTAGACTTCGGTTGAATATCTTTCATGGCATCTTTTTCTGGATGCAACGTATGACAGCTCGCACAAGCTAACTTCATCGCATGGACATCATGGGCCCAGAATTTTTCTTGTAATTTTTCCGGCTGATGACAAGAAAAGCACACCTGATTTTGTTCTGCTGGAGTATATTTAATGGTCTGATCGTTGTCCCAAAGTCCATCGAAACGCATGACATCTTTCACCCCACGGCGGTGATTTTCACTGATATTGCCATGACAAGTGACACAAGTAATCGGCTTTCCTGTGGCTGGATTTTTCTGGTCTAAGTGCGTGCCATGAAATTTCCCTGCGTGAAATTCGCCTTTGGCTTGATCGGCGGAGGTATCAAAACTGTGACATTTGGCACAATATTCATTAGGGTTACGATCATTTTCTAAGCGTGGTTCATCACTCACCGTTTGAGTGGCTGACGAATTAGTTGGCGTATCCGCTTGAGCTATTGGCATTGCCCAACAAAACACCGTGAATAACGCCGATAATTTCACAAATTTGATGATTGAGTTCATATTCATTACCTTAAAATTTAGCTTGAAATACACCGCACTTTGTCATGTTGACGCTAAAAGTGCGGTGAATTTTGGATTATTTTACTGGCGGTTCATCATTCAGAATTAAGCCTTTAGCTTTGGCCTCTTTATTCCATTCTGGCACGATGGTTTTTATGAACTCATCTTTGGCTTGACGTTCTTTTTCAATATCAATCCCCATGACTTTCCACGCTTTTTCGGCGGTAGAGACATCAGGATAATTAATCGGTTGTTTGACGTTATGTTTAGCTAACACCACGGCTAATTCACGGCGAGCATCAGCAGCACGATCAAGCCCCGAAGCAATCACTTTCAACATCACATCAGGAGCGTGCATATGGCCACCGTGTGTCGCTGCTGTATAATCCCAACGCCATTGCGCATGACGAATCGCTTGTAGAGCCTCTTTCATTTCTTCTTGTGTGGCCCCCGCATCCCAAGCCGCTTTGGCCTCAAAGTGAGCTTTAACTAATTGATCTTCCAATTTAATCATCACTTCTTTGATGTCTTTTTTGTGATTAGAAATGGTTTGTCTTAAGGTTTCTTTACTTTGATCGTGGCATTTCGCACAGGTATTTTCAAAAGCATCAAACGGATTACCAATTTGGTGATTGGTGTAAACTTTGCCGTCTTCCCCTTGCACTTTTGGCATATGGCAGTCAATACAGGTCACGCCATTTTTACCATGGGTTCCCATTGACCACGTTTCAAAATCAGGGTGTTGCGTTTTCAACATAGGGGCTTTAGACAGGCTATGTTCCCAGTCTTTAAAGCCGATTTCATCATAGTATTTTTCCATACTATCCACGTCCACGCCTTTATACCAAGGGAACACTACGTTGTTGGCATTGCTTTTATCGAAATAATATTCTACGTGACAGTTAGCACAAATTGCGGCACGTTGATCAGTACGATCGGATTTTTCAAAAGGTTTATCAATGGCCTCTAAAGCACGCAAAACATGTGGACGAGCAATACGTAAGGCGGGTTTTCCATTGGAAAAATCCTCTGACTTGGTATCATGACAGTCTGCACAACCGATAGAGTTGACCACTTCCGCCCCAGCTTTCGCCCATTTGCCCGTGAAGTAACCTTCTTCCCCCCATTCAGCGATTAAACGAGGTACATCAGGGCCTTTACACGTCCAACAGGCCATGGGTTGTGGACCTGTGTTAGCATCCGTCGGTGCCCCAGTTCGCAAAATATTGCGTACATCAGTGACGGCATAGAAGTGACCACGTGGTTTGTTATAATCTTTGGCAAACGCATAACCGCCCCAAAGTACGATTAAACGAGGATCTTCTTCAATCGCCGAGGCATTATTGGTGGACTTTGACGTGGCTTTCCAACCATTATATTGACGAGCATATTTTTCCGCAAATTGCTCATTGACGGATTCAATTTTTAAATCTGCATTTGGTTTAGCCAATTCCCCTTTTTTCGGGGCATATTTCATTTCGGTGTTATTGTCCGTTGCTGTTGCAGTTGGTGTATCAGCCAATACGCTTTGAGCGACCAGCAAATTCAATAAAGGAAAGGCCAATAAAACGAGTGTTTTTTTAAAGACGTCCACGATAATCACTCCATACAAATAAATTAATTCAAGATTAGCCATCACATTGGAATGAGAATTTATTTCATTTAAAACAATTAGATAAGCTAATAAAATCTAAAAAGGCGAGAGTAAAATAGCAAATTCCCACACAATTTTCATAGGTTTTTTGTATTTTCTTGCGTTTGATCAAGCAAAATACACCTAAATAGGTAGTGCTGTAGGTAAGAGAAAATATCGCTTGACGTCTAAATAAGTAAAATGGCGTAAAAAAGTGCGGCAGAAAAATAAGAAATAAAATTGGGTGTAAAAACACACCCAACCTATGATTAACTGAATTGGAATTTCGTCCACTGCTGATACGTTTCCCCTGCTTTCACCATACCCCCATATTGCCACCATTCAGGGTGGTTTGGCGTATCAGGTAAGGCTTGGGTTTCAAGGGCAATACCGGTATAATCGGCATATTCGCCACCCGCTCGGGTTGGGGTGCCTTGCAAGTAATTGCCGGTGTAAACCTGTAAAGCCGGTTGACTGGTCGTCAGGGTTAAACGTAAAGATCCATCAGGTGCGGTTAAAATCGCACTGGTTTTTTCATGTTCTGTGCCTAATAAAAAAGCGTGATCGTAACCTTTGGTCAACTGTTGCTCATCTTGTAAAAAATCCTGTTGAATGGTTTTTGCTTGACGGAAATCAAAGCTAGTATGTTGTACCGATTTCAAAGGTGCATTGGGAATACCTTGACTATCTACCGGCAAAAATTGTGCCACATTGAGTTGCAACAAATGCTCACGAATATCACTGCCCTGTTCGGCATGATGTAAATTAAAATAGGCATGATTGGTTAAATTTAATGGCGTATCTTGATCGGAAATCGCCTTAAATTCGGCGATCAGGGCGTTATCGTCGGTTAAACGATAAATCGCTTGAACCTTAACCGTGCCTGCAAAGCCTTGCTCGCCGTCAGGGGAAGTTAAGGAAAAAATCACCCCATTTTCACCGCACTTTTCCTCTGTTTGTTCGATTTGCCAACGTCGTTTATCAAAGCCAATCGGCCCACCATGTAACTGATGTGAGCCTTGATTAGCGGTGAGTTTAATGGTTTGCCCTTGATAGTCAAATTGGCTGTTGGCAATGCGATTGGCATAACGGCCAATGGTCGCCCCGAAATAGACGCCTTGTTTAGCATAATCTTCCAACTTGCAACCAAGCAATACTTCACGCTTTTCATCACCCACTGGCACGACACAAGATACCCAAGTGGCTCCCCAATCGATAAATTGCACTCGCATGCCTTGTTGATTGGTTAAGGTCACAAGCTGTAAGGCTTGTTTATCGGGGGCCAATGCCTTGGTAGTTTCAACGCTTACGGACATACCTGTACTCCTTGTGACGCAGTACAGACATAAAATTCTTCTTTAATGCCGGTTTGTTTTTGATAATTGTCGGCAATCAGTTGACGTACTGTCTCGACTTTTTCTACCGGAGCGACCACCACAATACAGCCCCCAAAACCACCGCCAGTCATTCTGGCACCGCCAGTTTCACCCACGGCCACTTGAGCCAATTCCACCAGATAATCAATTTCAGGAATGGTAATCTCAAAATCATCACGCATGGAATCATGGGATTGTCCCATTAATTTGCCTAGCGTAGAAATATCGCCTTGATTTAAGGCTTGAACGGCATCTAATACACGTTGATTTTCCGTCACAATATGTCTGGCTCGTTTAGCGGTATCTTCATCACAGGCAATGAGTTCGGCTTCACGTTGTTTAAACTGTTCAATCGACACATCACGCAAGGCTTTTACGCCAAAAAATTCGGCGGCACGTTCACATTGTTGACGGCGTGTATTGTATTCACCGGTGACTAAATCATGTTTCACATGGGAGTTGACGATCATCACGGCAATATTTTCTGGCACTGGCACAGAAACGGTTTCAAGGCTACGGCAGTCGATCATCAGTAAATGATCTTGCTCGCCCAAGGCAGAGATAAGCTGATCCATATTGCCACAATTTGCCCCGACAAATTTGTTTTCAGCCATTTGACCGATTAAGGCAATTTGGGTATTAGTTAACGCTAACTTGCCTAACTGTTGGCAAAATTTCCCCACCGCTACTTCAAGGGCAGCGGAAGAACTTAAACCCGAAGATTGTGGCACATTGCCAGAGATCACCAAGTCTGCCCCTTGTTTAAATTCAGGGTAATGTTGCTGAATAAATTTCACCACACCACGCACATAGCCTGTCCATTTTTTGTCGGCGACTGGGGTGATTTCTTCCGTTAAAGAAAATTGATCGCTATCTTCTAAATCCGCCGCATACACGTTAAACAGATGATCATCACGTTTCGCACCACAAACGGCGGTGCCATAGTTAATCGCACAAGGCATCACAAAGCCGTCGTTGTAATCGGTGTGTTCGCCAATAATGTTCACTCGCCCTGGGGCATAGATGTTTAATTCTGAAGTGCGGTGAAATTTTTGTTCAAATAATTGTTTGGCTGTTTGTTGTGGGGTCATTTTTATTTTCCTTCTTTACTATTCCCCTCATCATCGCAGTATTCCCCCCCTCTCCCTCTGGGAGAGGGTCGGGGTGAGGGTTAAGGTGAGGGTCAATGGTTATTTTACCCTCACCCTAGCCCTCTCCCAGAGGGAGAGGGGACTTTGTTTATCGTTCTTAGGGAGAGGGAATTTTTTATTTATCGTTGTTTATAATGAATTTCACTTAACTCACGTAATCTTGTTGCGGCTTGTTCCGCCGTCAAATCTCGTTGACTTTCGCCTAACATTTCATAGCCCACCATAAATTTTCGCACTGTGGCAGAACGCAATAATGGCGGATAAAAATGGGCGTGTAATTGCCAGTGATCATTGGGTTCACCATTAAACGGTGCGGCATGAAAGCCCATGGAATAAGGGAAACTTGTTTCAAATAAATTGTCGTATTTGGTGGTCAATTTTTTCAAGGCTAACGCCAGATCGTCCGCTTGTTCTGCGGTTAAATCGGTCAAACGTTTAATTTGTGCTTTTTTCGGCATTAATAGGGTTTCAAACGGCCACACTGCCCAATAAGGCACCACGGCTAACCAATGTTCGGTTTCCACCACAATGCGTTCTTTTAATTGTAGTTCACGTTGAGCATAGTCTAATAACATAGGCGAATGATGTGTTGCCAAATAACGGCGTTGGGTTTGATCTTCCCGAGCCACTTCGTTTGGCAAAAAGCTATTGGCCCAAATTTGACCATGAGGATGGGGATTGGAACAGCCCATAGCGGCACCTTTGTTTTCAAACACTTGCACCCATTGATATTTTTGCCCTAATTCCATCAGTTGTTGTTGCCAAACTTTAATCACTTGGCTAATTTCTGCCACGCTTAATAACGGCAAAGTTTTGCTATGATCCGGTGAAAAACAAATCACTCGACTTTCCCCCTGAGCTTGCACCGACTGAAATAACGGATCAGTGGATTTTTCAGGTGCTGGCGTATCTTCTAATAAGGCAGAGAAATCATTTTTAAACACATAAGGTTGCTGATAATCAGGGTTTAATTCGCCTGTAATGCGTTTATTTCTCGGGCAAAGATAACAATTCGGATCGTGACTTGGCTTTTGTTCTTCATTGACTTTTTCCTGTTGCCCTTGCCATGGGCGTTTGGCTCGGTGAGGCGATACTAACACCCATTGGTCTGTCAACGGATTATAACGACGATGTGGATGTTCAGTTGGATCAAAAATAATACTCATAATATGTCCTTACGTTTGATAAAACGGAAACGGTTACATTTAACTGGGTATAAGATAGCAGATTTTTTGAAATAATCTGTGACGTAGATCATATTTTTGAAAAAAACTTGAAAAATTTATTGTATTTTTGGGTTGAAATGACAAAAATGAAGTGGTAACGTTTTCATTATGTATCTTTGAATGTGGGGCGGAATGTAGGGCTAAATGTAGGGGCGTATTGCATACGCCCAAAACAGATCGAGCATAAGGGCGTATGCAATACGCCCCTACATCATTGTTATATTGGGAGAAAAGTATGATTACCATTCGTGATGTGGCCAAACAAGCAGGCGTGTCTGTGGCGACGGTTTCTCGGGTATTAAACAACGCCTCTTGCAGTGAAACCGCTCGCCTTGCGGTAGAAAGTGCGGTGCAAAATTTGGGTTATTCGCCTAATGCCAATGCACAAGCCTTGGCCTTACAGAATACCGATACACTCGGTGTGGTGGTAACGGATGTCTCTGATCCGTTTTTTGCGATTTTAGTCAAAGCGGTAGATCAGGTTGCCTATGAATACGGTAAAACCATGTTAATCGGCATGGGCTATCATCAAGCAGAACGAGAACGCCGAGCCATTGAAACCCTTTTGCGTAAACGTTGTAGCTGTTTAGTCGTACATTCTAAAGGGTTGAGCGACCAAGAACTTATTACCTACTTAGAACAAGTCCCTGGCATGGTGATCATTAACCGCTGTATTGCCGGTTATGAACACCGTTGCGTCAGTTTGGATAACCAACGTGGCACCTTTTTAGGTACAGAATTATTAATAAAATTGGGACATCGTAAAATTGGTTATATCGGTTCAAACCATCAAATTAATGATGAACGAGAAAGAAAACAAGGCTATTTAACCGCACTTCAACAATATCATTTACCCTTAATTGAAAATACTAGCGTACAAAATAGCCCTGATTTTGAGGGAGGTGAAGCGGCAATGGTGGATTTATTGAGCTATCATTCAGATTTAACCGCCGTGGTGGCTTACAATGATAGTATGGCAGCGGGAGCATTATCCGTGCTAACGGAAAATAATATCCATGTACCACGTCAATTTTCCTTAATCGGGTTTGATGATATGCCGATTGCAAGCCATTTGGTGCCAAAACTTTCAACTATCCGCTATCCTATTGATTTAATGGCAACTTATGCGTCTAAATTAGCATTGAGTTTGGTTAATGAAAAAATTGATACCCCAATTCATACCCAATTTAACCCAACATTGGTACGACGGTTTTCTACGGATAATTGTTATCCGCAATAATTTTTTTGTAAACGCTTACACTTTTTTTCAAAAGTGTGAGAGAGATCACAGTATTGAGAAAAAAAATAGTGTATCTTAGTCATATTACACAAGGTTGTTGTGTTTTATTTAAACAATTTTGCGGTAATTTCATCATTTTAGTTAATCAATTAATGAGGACATTGTTATGAAAAAAGCAGTATTAAGTGCAGTCGCATTATCTATCGGTTTAGGCTTAGCAAGCAGTGCAGCACAAGCGGCTGACCGTATTGGTGTAACCATTTACAAATATGATGACAATTTCATGGCGTTAATGCGTCAAGAAATTGCTAAAAATGCAGAACCACTCAAAGATGTTGAGTTGTTAATGAATGACTCGCAAAATGCCCAATCTATTCAAAACGACCAAGTGGATGTGTTAATTTCTAAAGGGGTGAAAGCCTTAGCCATTAACCTTGTTGACCCATCTGCCGCACCAACCATTATCAAAAAAGCCCAAGGCGAAGATATTCCGGTGATTTTCTTTAACAAAGACCCAGGTGCCAAAGCCATTGGTAGCTATGACAAAGCCTATTATGTCGGTACCGATCCAAAAGAATCTGGTGAAATTCAAGCAGATTTGATTGCCAAACAATGGAAAGCCAATCCTGCCCTTGACTTAAATAAAGACGGCAAAATTCAATATGTGTTATTGAAAGGTGAACCGGGCCACCCAGATGCAGAAGCACGTACGAAATATGTGGTGGAACAATTAAACAAACAAGGTATCGGCACTGAACAATTATTTATTGATACCGGTATGTGGGATGCTGCATTGGCGAAAGATAAAACTGATGCGTGGCTTTCAAGTGGTAAAGCAAACGAAATTGAAGTGATCATTTCTAACAATGACGGTATGGCAATGGGGGCATTAGAAGCGGTGAAAGCCCATGGTAAAAAATTACCAGTATTCGGTGTGGATGCCTTACCAGAAGTGTTGCAATTAATCAAAAAAGGCGAAGTCGCTGGTACGGTGTTAAATGACGGTGTTAACCAAGCTAAAGTGTTAGTGAAATTAGCAGATAACTTGGTCAAAGGTAAAGAACCAACAGAGGGTGCTGATTTTAAACTTGAAAACCGTGTAGTGCGCGTGCCTTATGTCGGTGTTGACAAAGACAACTTGGATAAATTCTTAAAATAAGTCTGTCTAATATTGAGGGCTTGTGAGAGCTATCATGGTGATTTTTTCACAAGCCCTGTTGTTTTTAATGATTTAATTTGAGGTGAGATATGGCGACACAAGAAGTGCTACTCACAATGACCAATGTTAGTAAATCTTTCCCTGGGGTAAAGGCGTTAGACGGTGCTAATCTGGCGGTCAAATCCCACTCTGTCCATGCCTTAATGGGGGAAAATGGAGCGGGAAAATCTACCCTATTGAAATGTTTATTCGGGATCTATGCCAAAGATGAGGGTGAAATTCTCTTCTTAGGCCAACCGGTTAATTTCAAAACATCAAAAGAAGCCCTTGAAAATGGGATTTCGATGGTGCATCAAGAATTAAATTTAGTGCGTCAACGCAGCGTGATGGATAACCTTTGGTTAGGCCGTTATCCATTAAAAGGCATGTTCGTGGATCATGCCAAAATGTACAACGAAACCAAAGCCATTTTTGATGAATTGGATATTGATATTGATCCCAAAGAAAAAGTAGCCAATTTATCCGTTTCTCAAATGCAGATGATTGAGATTGCGAAAGCGTTCTCTTATCATGCCAAGATCGTGATCATGGATGAACCGACCTCTTCCCTTTCTGAAAAAGAAGTGGAACACCTGTTTAAAATTATCCAAAAATTAAAAGATCGGGGCTGTGGCATTATTTATATTTCCCATAAAATGGATGAAATTTTCAAAATCTGTGATGAAATCACCATTTTACGTGATGGAAAATGGATTAATACCGTGCCAGTTAAAGGTGCGACTATGGACGGCATTGTGGCCATGATGGTTGGACGTGAATTAACCCAACGTTTCCCACCAAAAACCAATCAGCCAAAAGAAGTGATTTTACAAGTAGAACATTTAACTGCCAAAAATCAACCCTCTATTCAAGATGTCAGCTTTGAATTACGCAAAGGTGAAATTTTGGGCGTGGCAGGTTTAGTGGGAGCGAAACGCACGGATATTGTGGAAACCATTTTCGGTGTACGTGAACAACAAAGCGGTACGGTAAAACTCAATGGAAAAATCGTACAAAATCGCACCGCACTTGATGCGATTAATAATGGTTTTGCCCTCGTTACCGAAGAACGCCGTTCTACAGGGATTTATGCTAACCTGAGTATTGAGTTCAACTCTTTGATTTCTAATATGAAATCCTATATCAGCAAATGGGGGTTATTAAGCAATAAGAAAATGAGCAGTGATACCCAATGGGTGATTGATGCCATGAATGTGAAAACCCCGTCCCATAAAACCAATATTGGTTCCCTTTCGGGTGGTAACCAACAGAAAGTGGTAATTGGTCGTTGGTTGCTTACTCAACCAGATATTTTAATGCTCGATGAACCCACTAGAGGGATTGACGTAGGAGCGAAATTTGAGATTTACCAGCTCATTATGCAGCTTGCTCAAAAAGACAAAGGCATCATTATGATATCCTCTGAAATGCCAGAATTGCTCGGGGTAACCGACCGTATTTTGGTCATGAGTAATGGCAAAGTGGCCGGTATTGTAGAAACAAGTAAAACGTCGCAACAAGAAATTTTACAACTTGCGGCGAAATATTTATAACCGATGTAAAAAGGAAGGTTGTTATGGTTATCAAAGACAATAAAACGTGGGATTTTTTTAAACAAAATGCCATTTACTTTGTATTATTAATTTTGCTTTTAGTAATTATTGCACAGGATCCAACTTTCTTGACGTTGCGAAATTTCAGTAACATTTTAACCCAATCCTCTGTACGGTTAATTATTGCACTGGGTATTGCCGGCTTGTTGGTGGTACAAGGGACTGACTTATCCGCTGGTCGTCAAGTGGGTTTAGCGGCGGTGGTTTCTGCCACCATGCTACAAGGTATGGATAATCTTAATCGGGTTTTCCCTGATTTACCTGAAATGCCCATTATTGCGGTTGTTTTGCTGGTTTGTGCCATCGGTGCATTAATTGGTTTGTTGAACGGTTTCGTGATTGCAGTATTAAATGTAACGCCATTTATTGCCACCATGGGTACCATGATTATCGTCTATGGGATCAACTCGCTCTATTATGATGCGGTCGGTTCCTCACCGATTGCAGGCTTTACGGAAAGTTTCTCTGACTTCGCTCAAGGCTTTTTCCGACTTGGTTCGTTTAAACTCTCTTATATTACGATTTATGCCATTGTTGCCACGATTATTATGTGGACACTTTGGAATAAAACCCGTTTTGGTAAAAACATCTTTGCGATTGGTGGCAACCCAGAAGCGGCAAAAGTATCAGGGGTCAATGTGGTGACAAATTTATTAGTGATCTATACCCTTGCAGGTGCATTCTACGCTTTCGGCGGTATGCTTGAAGCAGGTCGTATCGGTTCTGCCACTAACAACCTTGGTTTTATGTATGAAATGGACGCTATTGCGGCGTGCGTAGTCGGTGGTGTATCATTCGCTGGTGGTGTGGGTACCATTATCGGTGTGGTGACGGGGGTATTAATCTTTACCGTCATTAACTACGGTTTAACCTACATCGGAGTCAATCCTTACTGGCAATATATTATCAAAGGTTCGATTATTATTTTAGCGGTGGCCATTGATAGTTTGAAATATGCGAAGAAAAAATAGTGAAAAAAAGACCGCAGTTTAGCAAAATGGGGACGAATTATCGTCCCCATTTTTCTTGATACGTTATACCTTGGATTAATACGCTAACACTTCATCTAACGCCATATCTTTGGTTTCTTTAGAAAGCCATAATGCCACAAGCGTTAATGCGGAGTTGACGGCAAGATAAAGACCTACTCCCAAAATTCCATAATTGGCATTAATCTGTACCGCAAAAGTGGCAGCTACCGTTGCACCGACAATAGAGGCAAAATTATAAGCCAAGGAAGAACCAGAATAACGCACTTCGGTTGGAAATAACTCTGGTAATAATGCCGCCATTGGACCAAAAGTAAAGCCCATTAATGCCATTCCTACCACTAAAAATGCAAAGACGGTCCAAGGTGTGCCATTAGATAAGAACATTGGCATACATAAACCAAATACGATCATAGCAGAAGTGACATAAATCAAAAACTTACGACGACCGATTTTATCCGCATAAATGCCTGAGATACTAGTGAAAATACCAAATACGATAGCACTTAATAACAACAAACCAGTAAACACATTCGGTTCAATTCCTAAGCCCATTGGATAGCCTGCGTCAGATAATTTGGCCGGACTTCTGGAATAAACTTGTGCAAAAGCGGTCATAATGTAGAACAACACATAGGTGGCCGTCATAATCAAAGTACCTAAAATCAACGGTTTTAAGTGATGTCTAAATACCGCACTGACAGGTGCTTTTTGAATTTTTCCTTGTTGCTCAGTTTCACGGAACACTTGGCTTTCATGCAAACTTAACCGCACATACAAGCCGATAACCACCATGACAATAGAAGAGATAAACGGAATACGCCATGCCCATTCCACCAAGGCTTGGTGTCCCCAAAGGTAACTCACCGTAAAGAACGCACTATTGGCTAAAAATAAACCGACCGGAGCACCTAATTGTGGGAATGTGCCGTACCAAGCACGTTTGCCATCCGGTGCATTTTCTGTGGCCACTAAAGCAGCACCGCCCCACTCACCGCCTAAGCCAAGACCTTGGCCAATACGACATAAACAAAGCAATACAGGTGCCCAAATACCAATGGACTCATAATTCGGCAAAAGACCAATCATAACGGTTGAACAGCCCATTAACAATAATGAAGCAACAAGGGTTTTCTTGCGACCAATTTTATCGCCGAAGTGACCAAATAACGCTGAACCAATAGGACGAGCAAAAAAGGCTAATGCTAAGGTTGAAAGGGAAAGTAATTCATTGGATAATGGGTCACCGCTGTGAAAGAATTGTGTATTAAAAACCAATACAGCGGCTGCTGCATAGATATAATAATCAAAAAATTCGATAGCCGTACCAACCATCGAAGCAATAGCCACTTTTCGTGGATCGTTTCTTAATGTTGTCATAATCATGATTCCTCAAAATAATAATGTGTAAAAATCTTAATCGTTTTAACGCCAATATGCAAAACATAGATAAGCTAAATATGCTAAAAATAACCGACAACACCGATAAAATAAGGAATATAACACTTAAAAATAGAACATATGCAATATATAAAACTAAAATAACAACAAAAACACAGAAAAGCGAACTAAAAAAACAATCTTTTATAAAAATAATCACTTTTTTAACACTACGATTACTTTTGATTAAAATATCAGCATAAAAAATAAAAAAACGGTGAAATTTGTTAAAATTCCACCGCACTTTGTCATTTAAACCGATTAAATTAGCTTGTTATCAACCATTCCACCACGCTGCTCCCGCAATCACTAGCACAAACACCACCAACCAAAACAACTGCACTTTCACATTCTGGCGGTTTAATTGTTGATTATGCAAACGGCGTTGCTCGAGTTTTTGACGATAAATTTCCAAATCTTCCTCTTTAAAAGAAAAGCCACAATGGGGACAAATTTCCACACTTTCACTGATTTTTCGCCGACATTCGGGACAACGTTGTAATGCCATTATTGACGACCTTGTAGGGTTTTATAAGTTAAAAAATAATAGGTTAACACGGCCACAATCACACAAGCGGCCATGGAAAATAACATCGGTTTCGCTGTATCTAATTTTAATAATGCCACCAACGAACCGATTGTCGCACCCAAGCCAAAACGTACCGTTCCTGCAATGGAGTTTGCCGTGCCTGCCATATTCGGGAATTTACCCAAAATAGACGCCATGGCATTGGAAGAAATCAAGGCATTTTGTCCGACAAAAATCGCCACACCAATCGCCATTGGCCAAAATCCGAGATCAAACACCGCCACTAAAATCAACCACATGCCAGCAATAAATTGTACCAATAAACCGCCCTGTAATAATTTCTCTGCACCTAATTTATGCACCAAACGTCCATTTAAAAAGGATCCAATCGTCATCACGCCAACGTTCAGCATAAAGAAATAACCAAAGTTTTCTACCGACACACCGTATAAATCAATATACACAATGGAGCCAAGGGTTAAGAACACAAACATCCCACCAAAACCAAAGCCAGATGAAATCATATAACCCAACACTTCTTTTTGTTTCCAAATAGTCGCAAAATTACGTGCGATAATATTTAAGCGTAATGGGACACGATTTTCTTTTTTATGGGTTTCAGGTACCAAGAAAAATACCAGCGACACACTTAAAAATCCTGCCACGGCAATAATATAAAAAATCATGTGCCAGTTGAAATAGGTGACGATATATCCCCCTAAAATCGGTGCAATGAGCGGAGCGACCATCACGATTAACATAATTAATGACATCATTTTTGATAGCTCATTTTTATCAAACAAATCACGCAACAATGCCCCCACTAACACCACGGGAGCCGCCCCAAAAAAGCCTTGCACAAAGCGAAGTGCGGTGAAATGTTGAATAGAATCCACCGCAGTTAAAGCAAGAGCGGAAAATGCCCCGACAATAATACCAAGCAAAATACTCGGCTTGCGTCCATAACTATCTCCAATCGGCCCCCAAAATAACTGACCAATGGCCATGCCAAAGGTAAACAGCGTCAAGGTATAAGGCACTTGCTCGGCTTCCACGTTTAAATCTTGAGCAATATTTAAAAACGCTGGCAAATACATATCGATGCCCAACGGCGGTAACATGGATAAAATACCGAGCGTTAAAATAAAAAGCACACCGGCTTTATAAGGTTTACTCATGTATCACTCCTAAAATTTCCTGTTCGGTCAAGGCTCTAAATTCGCCCTCGGCTAAATCGTCATCTAAAATAATATTCCCCACTCGCCAACGGTGCAACCCCACCACTTTATTCCCTAAGGCCGCAAACATGCGTTTGACCTGATGATAACGCCCCTCACTAATGGTTAAATTCACGTTGTAATCATCTAAAATCTCTAATTTGGCCGGTTTAGTCAGTTCTTTTTCAGCACGCAATAAAATCCCTTGTTCACAGGCTTGTTGATAATTGGCCTCCACGGGATCGGCAAGGGTGACTAAATAAGTTTTCTCACAATGATGTTTCGGCGACGTAATACGGTGCGACCACTGCCCATCATCGGTCAATAACAGCAATCCTGTGGTATCCACATCCAACCGCCCTGCACTGTGCAATTTCCCTGCCAACGGATAATCAAAAAATTGATAAATGGTCGGATATTCTCCATCATCATTGGAACAAACCACATCTTGTGGCTTGTTAAACATAAAATATTGTTTCCCCTCCACCCATTCAAGACGTTCGCCATTAAACAAAATTTCATCTTGCGAGGACACTTTTCTTGCCCCACTTTTCTCAATTTCTCCATTAATTTGCACCGCACTTTGTTTTAAGGCTTTGGTGGCTTGCGAGCGGGTTAGGCCGGTTTGTTCGGCTAAAAATTTATCTAATCTCATATTGTTTTCCTATTTTTCTCATCGGGTCATTGTACTATTCTAAGCCGCAAAAGGCCAATGAGAAAAAAGGAAGAACCTACCATTCTTACATTTTTTACTTTTCTTTATTACTAGCACTAACAAGAAAAATATAAAAAGCATTCAATAGATGGCAAAAATCTAAAATCCCATTTTCACCTGACCTTTCACCACGGGCTTTAATTCACACTCTTTTGCCAATGCCATCACCCAATCTTCCCCCTTTTCAAACGGTGAAAATTGATGACGACGAGTGACGGCGGCAAAATCCCCTGCAGTTAAATAATCAATATCAGCTAATCGCATAAAATCTTGCTCGGTTAAACTTAGCCCTAAATTTTCCGCCTGACATTTCGCCAATTCGCAAACTTGCGTTTGAGTTAAATAATCAAACTTCAATTTGAGATCAAAACGGCGTAGCACCGCAGGATCAAGACTGTCCATTAAATTGGTGGACACTACCAACAAGCCATCAAATTTCTCAATTTGGGTGAGCATTTCATTCACCATTGAGCGTTCCCAACTGCGATCCGCCCCATTTCGGTCAAATAAGAAACTATCCACTTCATCCAACACCAACAGCATATTATTCTCTTTGGCTTTGTTAAAAGCACGAGCGATTTTCTGCTCCGTACCGCCCACATAGGGATCGAGCAAATCCGATCCATTAAGCTGCAACAACGGTAAATCCGCCTGCTCCGCTAACCATTTCGCCCATGCGGTTTTTCCCGTACCCGCGGGGCCATAACAACAAATTCGCCCCCATTTATGTTGCTGTAAACCTTGACTAATTTGATGAATATTGTCCGTACAAGCAATAAAATCTAAAGAATAATGCACCGCACTTTGATTTAGCGGTTCGATTTTTTTATAGCCTTGAGCTTGCAACGTTTGGTTAAACCAATTTACCGCCATATTGCCATCAATTTTATCTTGCTGTTCTGCCAGCTGATTCATAATGCTAAACCCTTTATCAATCAACGCTGGTGAAATTGCATCTTGCACCGCAAAATGATGAACATAAGCAGGCGATAATTTATCGCCGACTTTTTCTAAAATCAGTTTTTCTTTATTTTTAATTGGTAAATCGGGCATTTCAAAAATAAAATCAAAACGGCGTAAAAAAGCAGGATCAATGCCTTGAATATTATTGGACAACCAAATCATCGGCGTTAAATTATTTTCCAGCAATTGATTAACCCACGCTTTATGCGATTGAGCCACCGATTTTTCAAAAAAGCCGCCATAAAACACATCTTCCACTTCATCAAAAATAATCATCGCTTTTTGTTCTGCCGTTTCTAATAAACGTTGAGCTAAACGGCAATTATTTAAACGTTGCTCCCCATCAATAATATCGCCATCTTTATCTTCCGCAGTTAAGGTATAGCAAGGTAGTGCAAGTTGTTTAGCAACTAAAGTTGCAAATTCCGTTTTGCCCACACCTGCTTTGCCGTGAATAAAAATATTGATACCACGTTTTTTATTTGCCAAACTTGGTATTAAATAATCAAACAGTTGCTGTTTAAATTCATTAATATGTGCAAACTGTTCAAGATTTAATTTTGGTTCAACACTTTCACTTAAACAGCGTGCTAATAATATTTTGTAATCAATTTCAAAATTCGCAAAATCGTGAATATCAATAATATCGTTCCAATGAATAAAATCTTTCACTTCATTACTATATTTATTGCGTTTTAAAATCCCATAACTAAACAACTTTGATGTTTTATTTAAAGCGCTTCTTAATTTACTTTTTGGAAGCTGCAACGCACCACTCATAATTTCTAAACAATCATTTAAATTAAGATCATCATTGCGTGATAAATCAAACGCTGAAACCAACCCTTTCTCTAATTCCAAATGGGCAGATAAACGCAGTAAAGCTTGTTCAGTTTCAGAAAGATTAAGTAATACTGTAATAAAATCAATATTTTTCTCTAGCATTTGCCATTCAGCTTCGTTATCTGATTGCTGCTGAATTTCCACAAATCGAGCTTTTAATAAATACTCAGCAGAATATTTTGATTTCTCTTCATCATTAGTACAAAAAAATGGAATCGACGCATTCGGCGGAATACCTAATGAATAAGCTAAATGGCTATCCGCCCAAGTATTTCGTTCAATAAAAAATCGCCACGCATTGCAATCAAACAAATAGCGTAAAATCATTTTTTGGCTGTAAATAGAAAGGGAACTGGGTTGTAATTGATGTTGTGTTGTCATCATAAACTCCTTATTATTAATGTTCTCGCTATAAATAAGCTTAAAGGGTAAATTAAAAGTCGGTTTATGATAATTTTAGTCATTGGTGCGACAAATTATGTCGTAAAAGCACAATAAAAAGAAAAAGGATCATAACGATCCTTTAGATTGAAGAAAATTAGACTTTATACGTCCACGCCACTGCTGAAAAATCATCGCTCCATTTTAGGGTATGTCCTTTTCTAGCTTCTTGACAATACACCCGTAAACGCTGTTCATTAGTGGTATAACTCGTCCAAATATCGGTGAGCCGTTTAGATTCAATAAAATCCGTCAAACCATCGGAACATAATAATAAACTTTCATTCGGACTAAGCTGGTAATCTTGGCTAAAAATTTGAACATTATCACTTTCAAAATCTGCGATTAAACAATCCGATAACATATAATACATCTCAGCATATTCGCCACTGGGATCAAGATGTTTATTCTCATTTAAATACCAATTTAGCACAGTATGATCATAGCTTAATTGAATAAACTCGCCTTGCTCCGTAATTTTATACGCCCGACTATCGCCCACGTTCACGATTTTTATTCGTCCATTTTCAAATAATTGTGCGGCGACTAATGTGGTCGCTGAACCGCATTGGAAAGGAAAATCATCACAAAATTGTAAATGCGTTTCCCTTACCCATTGGCTATTTAATACATCACAATTTTTAATCTGCGCCATCCAATAACGACTGGCTTTATGAGAGTCTGGTGTAGCAGAAACCCCATCCGCTATTGCAATAATGGGATGTGGCTTTTCCACCAACACGGTTTCTGTATTCTTATTTTTATATTGATATACATCAATGCCATTAAATAACGCATCTTGACAAGTGAGTTTATATTTTGAACGTTGACAAAAACTAATTGGATAAACTGCCATTTGATTTTCCTTTTCTCTATTCAAGCATACATTTATTAACTTGCTTTTATTTCATCTTAAAAGTCCATTTTGAGAAATTTTTTCAGTCCTCAAAAATATCTTGCCAAATTTCTAACGTATCAGGCAACAAATAGCCCTTTTCCTGCCCAATCCTGATCGCTAACTGCTGTAAATTGCGGGCTAGAGTCTCTTGCCCTAATAAGTTTAGGCTACGAATAATTCGACTGACTTTTTTCTGTTGATGACCAATATTTTTAAGCCAATAGGATCGTTGTTTTAACGTTTCCGTGATGGTTAATTCCGTGCCATTTCGCTGTATTTCAAAATATGCCATAATCGCATCAAAGGCTTGCAAAAAACGCTGTTGAATCTGTTCATTTTGTTTGAAAAAGCCAATTTCATCAGGAGAAAGCAACGGCATTTTTTTGTTCCATTTTGACCGTTCCATCACAGGAAAAAACCACGGAATCCAAAAATAGCCCATTTCAATGGCTAATGGCTGAACCGCTAGCATTTGTTCAAAGCTAAAATTCATTTCGCTTTTACGTTGGTCTAGGTAAAATTCAATGACTGGGTGCATAATGTTCTCCTTTGGTGTGCGAAAGTGCGGTGAAAAATGGTAGATTTTTCACCATTTGTTAAGGTGTTACAGAAGATTTTATCCACTCTACCGACAAAGTGTGTCGTATATAGCATAACCATAGTTTTATCATATGCCTAAATTATGGTATAGTTCTGTCAAATTTAAGCATAACAAATTGTGCAAAAAAAAAACAATAGTAGAATATAAAACATTCTTATAACATGAACAATATCTCCAAAATCATGGAAGTTATTTATTGATCTTTCATGAAAAAACATCCACCATACATCAAAGAGGATATACTTATGAACTCAACACAAAACACCATTCAACAATTTTTTACTGGGAAAAATTACTACCAGATTCCTGTTTATCAAAGGGCATATTCTTGGGAAGAATATCAATGGAAACAATTTTTAGCAGACCTTCAAGAAGTGAAAGCTAATCATTATTTCTTTGGCAATGTCTTATTACAAAAAAATGGCGATATGCGTGATATTATTGATGGACAACAACGCATTACCACCATCATTATTTTTGCTCGTGCTGTTTATGATACCCTCAAGCAATGTGGTGAAAGCGAGGATGTACTGCAAGATATTGCCGAAGATTATTTCTATTACAGAAAAAGCAAACTAAATGCGGTAGAATACGATAGGGATTATTTTAAAAAGCTCATTATTGAAGGTGATGACGGTATGCACGATCCACAAACACCTTCACAAATTCGCATTTACAACGCCAAAGCATTTTTTAAAGAACAACTCAAAAATCTTGATAAAGAGAGTATTACTCAATTATTTAATATTGTTAAAGAATCCCAAATTTTAGAAGTGAATTTTGATAATATCAAGGATAGTGTTTTGATGTTTGAATTACAAAACAATCGAGGTAAAAATTTAACCAATATGGAAAAATTAAAATCGTATTTTTCCTATCAAATTTACAATAATTGCGATAATGCAGAAGATAAATTAAGTGAAACCACCCGAATTTTTGAAGAAATATACAGATTAATCAATGATATAAAAACACTTAATGAAGATGAAATTCTACTTTATTTTAATTATTACAAATTTGGATACGCTTACAGAGAAAATAATGACACATTAAATTATAAAAAACATCTTAAAGAAAGCCAAAATATCATCAAATTTATTGATGATTATACAAAAGACTTGAAAAATGCATTTGTTAATTTAAAAATCTTTTTCGCATTAGATAATAAAGCCAAAAATGATTTATTAAGACTTAATGCTTGGGAAATTTATCCATTTATTATCAAGGCTTATACATTGTTTGGTACGGATGAAACAAAACTTAATGAAGTCTTCAAGTTACTTGAAATCATTATTTTCAGAGATAAATTATCCAATACTAGAGCAGATTTGGCATCACGCCTTATTTCTGTATTAAAAAATTTTACAGATTTAGAAAGTCTAAAAAATGCGCTTAAATCTGTTTGTGAAAGTGAATATTATTGGAGTGATGACAACATACAAAATACACTTCGTTATATCTATAATTCTAAAGGTAATACCATTGTACCCTATATTCTTGAGAAATATGAAAATTCACTCAGACAGAATAACAATGTTCAAAAAGATTACATTTTTACTTGTGGCGATAACTTAAAAGATGTTTCACGAGAACATATTGCACCACAAACTAACGATGGTGAAGAAATTGCCACCGGTTATGATAAATATGACAGTGAATTTTATGAAAAATATTTACATAATATCGGCAATCTTGTGTTAGTTACACCTTCACATAATTCATCAAATAGCAATAAACCATTTAGTGAAAAATTACCGACGTTTACCAACAATACTGATCTGTTACAACAACGAGAAATTAAAGATTTTCTTGTGAATGGTGAAATTTGGGATAAAGCGGCAATAGACAAACGTTTTGAAAAAATTAAAAACTTTGTACTGGAGAATTGGAAAATTTAGACACAATAAATAAAATATACAAGCTATTAATCAAGTGCGGTAAAAAATGACTGTTTTTTCACCGCACTTGAAAATGTCAAATTTACTGTTCACTTTGGCAGGTAAAATGGGTTGACTCATAGAGGCAATAGCGACTTTGTTTAGCCATTGTTTTTCCAATTTTTTATTATCACCATTCATAAAATAAATTTTAAACATTAATTAAAAATGAATTTTCACCTTGCGACACTATTTGTCGCATAATTGGATATACTATAACTCATTCAATTAACTAAGGAGAAAATCTATGCCTATGATCATTTGGACAATCAGTGATTATTTCTATCACAAACAACGCGATCTTTATTTCATTAAATTCAAACAAGAAGACCATGAAAAAGAAGAAGAAATGCTGCTCAATTGGTTTAATCAAAATTTGCCTGATGTGCCCATTGCTCCAATCTTCCCTTTCATGTCTGATGAAGGTATTTTGTCGGGTTCTGCTAATGCTTTTTATATTGATTTTGATGAAAAATCCTTAGCTATTTTTTGTGAACGTTGGGAAGATGGACATGACAATTCCATTGATAAACGTTTTCAATGTTATTTTTTCCCATTAGAAGATTACAAAGCATTATATAATGGACAAATTCCAAACCCTTATGAATTTGATTACGAATAAATAGAGTAAAAATAAAGGCTCATACGAGCCTTTTTTCTTTATCCTTGATACGTCCATACCACAATCGACAAATCTTCTTTTATTTCTGGCTGAGTTAACTTATCTTGATAGGCTTGCAAACGTTGTTCATTGGTTGAATAGGACTGCCAAATTTCGCTTAATTGTTCGGATTTTAAAAAAGCAGTTAGACCATCAGAACATAATAAGAGCGTTTCATTGGGTTTTAGCTGGTATTCTTGGTTAAAAATAGTAAAATTTCTCGCTGCTCTATCGGCAACCAAACAATCGGACAACATATATTTGATTTCTTCACATACAATATTGGGATCAACTTCTGGATAGGCTGTTAATAATTCATTGAGTATAGTATGGTCATAACTTAATTGAATAAATTCACCAAGCTCGGTAATTTTATAGGCTCGACTATCACCAATATTTAAAATTCTCACTTTACCTTTTTCAAATAATTGAGCCGAAACTAAAGTGGTGGTGGTTCCCCAAGGTTTAGGGAAATAACTGCAATAATATTCAAATACTTGTCTAATCCATTGGTCGGTTAAATGTGTACAATCATCTTTTAACCATTCAATCCAATAACGACTTGCTTTAAAACATTTTGGGGTGGTAGATAGCCCATCCGCAATCGCAATAATCGGATTTTCTTTTTCAAAAGTAACTGTTTTCGCTTTTTGCGGTTCACGTCTCAAAACTTGGCAACGCTCTACGCCTGTTAATAAAGCATCGTGGCAAACAAATCGTTGAGCAGATTGGCAATAAGTGATGGAATAGGTTGGCATAATTTTCTCCTTTGCTGTGGGAAAGTGCGGTACAAAATGGTAGATTTTTCACCGCAGTTGATATTTCAAAGAAGATTTTATTGATTTTTGCGACAAAGTATGTCGTATAAAATATGATAGTGGGGATTTTATTCCATCACACAGATTTCTATCATTTTTTGTGTATACAAAGATTCTCTTAATTAGCACAATTAAAAATAAATTAAATGTGTTTTTATCATTTTAAGATCGTTATTCAATATGTGACTTATCCGTATATCAGAATCATCATTCTGACAAATCTTCAGTAAAGAAAAAATATTCATTACACCTAAAAAATCAACTGTCTCATTGCTTTCTACGACAAAAAGCCCTGATTTAATTGGGGAAATATACTCAAAATAATGTATCATATCAGTGGTCAGAGCATCAATATTGCCATCAAAAGAGCGATAATTTAACGTTAAAGTCGGTGTGATGACGCTCAATAGGTCATTAAAATCAATGCTCATCACGCCTTTTTTATCAATAACATCCACAAAAAGTCTCATTATTTCTTGTTGTTCACTCTCTTCCCTATAAAAAATGTGATTAACTTGTTCAATCGTTGGCATAAGTTCATCAAATTTTTTATGGCGTAGAATAATTGGTATTATCCTTTGACGAATTAACATTGAAATACAATCTGGTAGTAAAGGATCACCCATATCCGAAATGACAAAGCAAATATTTGCCCCCCAAATAGCAGACAAATCCATTAAACAAGACACAGATATTGATTGAATACCTTCAATGAATTGGGACGGTTTATTAATATAAATCGCTGAGAATTTAACAAAATGGCACATATCTATTTCCTAAAAGTACGTTACTTGATGGAAATTATATGCCTCAGTTGCGACAAAATATGTCGCATGTAATTATTTTTCAAAGTGAAAAGTGCGGTTAAAAAATCATATTTTAACCGCACTTCAAAAATTTAAGTCATATTCATTCTTTTAGTTGATTATCTATCTCTATCATTTTATTCACTAAAGGGAGCAACATATCATAAATCTTTTGAGCTATTTCGCCACTTGGAATTTTTGACCAAACTTCTTTATTCCAATTTATAATAGAGGTATCTGCATATTTCCAACAAAACCACCACTCATTAGAATTTTTATCAGTTATCTCATCAAAAATAGTTTTATTAGTTTTATAAAATTCATTTTCATTTTCTAATTTAAATCTCTTATAAAAACCATAAAACAGACTTTGATAATTAGATCTATCGAATTCCATTCTCACACTATATTTTGTAGTATTTGATTTAATCTCCACAATAGAAAAATATTTACTTTTCCCTTTTTCGGCATCCTCAAAATGTAGAAATTGATTTATCCGATAAACATCTGAAAATAACCCTTGTAATTGTTTTTGTAACTTTTTCATTAACTCTATCTTTAATAAATCCTGTAATTCTCCAAGTAAAATAGTCATTTTTATATATTGTTCACTTTGGATAATTTGTTCAATTAACTGGTTACTTTCTTTTGTCATTGCTAAAAATTCCTGTTGTAAAAATTGTTTTATATCATCACAAAACTGTTGCATTCGTGGTGCAATAATTGGGGTTTGATCTAGCCACTGAATTAAATCCGTAGGTGTCATCATTTTGAATTTATTTTCTTTAGTTAAGTTTTCCCGTTCTTCTTTTGATAGAGATGACGCATCTGGATCTTTATCATAGTTAGGCAAATAAATGAGACAATAATTCTCCTTGACTCTATTTTCTATATCCTTTAGATAATCGTGGATTTGTTTAGGTTGATCGACTGCACCCCGTAATTTATTCTCAATAGAAATAATCCATTTTATTTCGTTATTCAAATAACCTTGAATAAATATATCGTGTCTGCGGTTCTCAGTGGTACTTTGTTCAGTCACTACATCAACCTTGTCATAGGCTAAAAATGTTGAAAGATGTGAATATTTCAAGAAACTGTTGAGAAATAAATCTTGTTGCCCGTGAGTTTCGTTTGGATCTAATAAAAAAGCCAAAATCGCAGATAATCCCATTTCATCTGTACGAAGAAAACGAAGTGGATTAAAAGCATTCGCATCATACAATGCGGTTTTCTGCTGTTTCTGCTTTATTTCAGTATATTGTTGGTAATAATGGCGTAAGAAAGTCACTATCTCTTTTAGTTCCATTGCTTGGTTCTCCTTAAACTATAGCTTAATATTCAATATCATTATATACTTGTTAACGACAATCTATGTCGCAAAAATTATCAAATTTCAATTTTCTCAATATCCCAAACATCCTCCCCAAATTTCGCCAGCCACCAATCCAGCATTTCGCTATCCACCACCGTGGCTTGAAAACGATAATGTTGATCGGATTGTTCCAAAATTTGTTGATCTGCTGATAACGGCGTTTCGGTTAAATGAAAGCCTGCATAACGAGCCACCGAAAATCGCAGTTGAATGAGTTTGCCGTTGCCAAAGCCAAAATGAGCATCATTCACATAATTTTTCAATACAAAGTCGGTCGGACGATCAAAAAACATCGTGGAAAGCTCTGCGGATTTAATGCGATGCAGTGCAAGATGTTTTGGCGTGTCATCGTCTTGATAACGTGCCACTAAATAGCTACTCGCCCCCTGTTGCACCAAGGCTAAGGGCATTATTTTGGCTTGATGAGAGCGATATTGCCCTTGATAATTCACCATCAAATAGCGATTTTCAAATAGTGCGGTGCTAATGGTGTCAAAAATTTTGCCGCTCACTTTGGCTGGCAAAAGCGGTTGACTGGTGGGGGCAATGGCAACTTTATTTAGCCATTGTTTTTCTCGCTTTTTATTATCGCCATTCAGCTGCGAACGAGCTTGCTCAAAAAAGCCTTGCATTGAGCGCATAATATTGGCAGGTAACAAGGTTTTAAGCTGTTCTTCGGCAAGACGTAACACAAGGGCTTGTTGTGGACTTAAGCTAGGAATATTTAAGCCATTGGAATTTTTCTTCCAGCAATAACCATAGGGTTTAGAACGGTCATCTACTTCAATATCAAAATTTTCTGCCAGCACTTTTAGCAAGCGTTGAATCGAGCGTTTATCACGTACATAACCCGCATCTGCCAATTTTTGTTGTAATTCTTGACTGTCGATTTTTCTGCTTTTTGGAATATTGCATAATACTTCAATGGCTAACAACGCTGTGTCTAGGCTTTTTTCGGACATCATTTCCCCCAAAATTGGTTAATCATTCACAACGCCATTTTATCCAAAATAGGGGGTTTTGTCCCCAGCCACTAGACAAATAAATATGCAATGATGTTTACTTACTCTGTCAAGAGTAAGTAAAAAGGAATACATTCCTTTTGCTCAAAGAACATGCACGATTGCACTGTGTATTTATTTATTTTACAATAGCACCATATCAATCAATATCAAGGCAAAAATGTTTAATCTCACATCCATTCATTTTCGTGATAATTACCTTTACCATTTTTTTCAATACGGTGAAAGTCATAGTAAAATTCCTGCGAATTTAACAAAGGTATTGGCACGAAAATTGGATATGATTAATGCTGCGGAAAATCTAAACGACTTACGTTCACCGCCAGCGAATCGCCTTGAATTACTTGAGCCGAAAGAAAATAAAATGTATTCCATTCGGGTGAATAAGCAATATCGACTGATTTTTAAATTTGAAAATAATGAGATTACTCATCTCTATTTAGATCCTCATCATTACGATTTATAGGAGAATACTATGTATGTGACCCAACGCAAACCCACTCCCGTAGGTGAAATCTTACAAGAAGAATTTTTAGCACCATTAAATCTTAAAATTGGTGATTTGGCGGATATGCTTGATGTTCACCGTAATACTGTCAGTGCCATTGTAAATAACAAGTCTAAAATTAGCTTAGAAATGGCAATGAAATTGGCTAAAGTCTTTGATACCACAGCGGAATTTTGGCTTAATTTGCAAAATAACGTGGATTTATGGGAACTCAATAACAATATAAAATATCAACAAAGCCTTGAAAAAGTGAAAACGGCAAAAGAATGGACTAGATTACCCGCTTTTGCGGTATGACAAACAGGGAAAATTTTTCCGACTAACCTTAAATTCATATAAAACATTTCGTAATTCGGGGAGCTTATTACTCCCCAATCACATTCAACACCCTTTTATCCGAAATCGGATACTTCGTCCCCAACTGTTGAGCAAACAAACTCACTCTAAGTTCTTCAATCATATAGCGAATTTCCAACACCTCTGCGGAGTGCGGTTTAGATTTTGGCAGTTTTGCTAACAGCTGATTGTAGGCTTGTTGGCATTGTTCTACTCGTAGCATTGCTGCCCTGTCTCGGTTGGTGTCTTGGGTGAGTTTGTCTAGGCGTTTGTCGATGGCTTGGAGATAACGCTGTAAATCGGGCAGTCTGGCGTAGCCTGTTTTTTCTACGAAACCTTGGTAAATCAATCCGTTCAGTTGAGTCTTAATGTCAGACAGAGCAAAGGCTTGGGTGAAATCCATTTTGCCTTTTAGGCGTTTGTTGATCTCAAAGGTGAGCGTGAGCAAGCGTTCTACCTGTTGAGCAATGTCCACGGTAATATCATTGAGATTTTCTCGCACGAAATCTCGTAATTTATCAAAATCCGTTTCGTTCCACACAAAACCGCCAAAATCAGCGATTAGCTTGTCCACACCGCAGGCGATACAGTCATCAATTAATTCCAGCACTTTGCCGAACGGGGTGAAATAGAGTCCCAGTTTGGATTTGTTGGGTAATTTTTCGTGTAAATATTTGATCGGTGATGGCACGTTGAGCAAAATTAAACGGCGTAACCCCTGCTGCATCGCCACGCTTTGCTCGTATTCGGTTTCAAATAATTTAATCCCTACGGCATCTTTTTCGTCCGTAATCGCAGGAAAGGCTTTGACCGTAAACCCTTGTTTTTTCTGCTCATAACATTGCGGAAGTTGGTCAAAATTCCAAATATGAATCCCCGATTGCTCAATGCCGTCATCTGCCACGGCGGAAATGCTGGCTTGCACCCGATCTTTGAGATCAAATTTAAGCTGGTCTAAATTCATACTTTCGGCAATTTTTTTGCCTTTGTCGTCCACCACACGGAAGGTCATTTTTAAGTGCGCTGCCAATGGTTCAAGATTCCATTGCTCAGGTTCAACGGTTACGCCTGTCATTCGGCGGAACTCGTGGCTTAAGGTTTCCGTCAAGGGCTTATCAAAATTGGTTACTCGCCCTAAAAACGCCTCGGCATAATTGGGGGCTGGCACGAAATTGCGGCGGAGCGTTTTCGGTAGGGCTTTGATTAAAGCGATAATCAATTCTTGGCGTAAACCTGGGATTTGCCAGTCAAACCCTGTCATTTCAATTTGATTGAGCAACGGCAACGGAATATGCACCGTCACGCCGTCTGCGTCCGTCCCTGGTTCAAATTGATAAGTCAGTTTGAGCTTAATATTGCCCTGTTGCCAGAAATTCGGGAAATCCAGTTGGCTCACTTTTTGTGCATCATCATTCATCAAGAACGATTTTTCAAAATTGAGCAAATCAGGATCGTTTTGTTGGGCGATTTTCCACCAACTATCAAAATGTTTCTGCGACACCACATCCGCCCCGATGCGTTCATCATAAAACTCAAATAAGGTGCGGTCGTCCACCAAAATATCACGGCGGCGGGATTTATGCTCCAGCTCTTCCACTTCACGCACTAATTTTTGGTTGGCAAAAAAGAACTTGTGGCGAGTGTTCCAATCTCCCTCCACCAGTGCGGATTGAATAAAAATCGTACGGCAAGTGTGCGGTTCAATTTGGCTAAAATTCACAGGGCGACTTGCCACAATCGGCACGCCATACAGGCTCACTTTTTCATCGGCAATCACTTGCCCACGGGATTTTGACCAACGGGGTTCGGAATAACTGCTTTTGGTTAAATGTAAGGCCAAAGGCTCGATCCATTCTGGCTCAATTTCTGCCACCATTCGCCCCCAGAGTTTAGACGTTTCTACCAGTTCCGCTGCCATTACCCATTTCGGCTGTTTTTTAAACAATACCGAATTAGGAAAAATTGCAAAATGGGCATTTCTTGCCCCTAAATATTGGCTTTTTTCATTATCTTTCAAGCCGATATGCGACAGCAAACCGCTTAAAAGTGCGGTGTGAATTTGCGGATATTTTGCCGCTTCCGAATTGATCGGCAAGCCCAATTCTCGCACTTGGGTTCTGATTTGATGATAAATATCCTGCCATTCCCGAATCCGCAAATAATTGAGAAAATCCTTTTGGCATAAACGGCGAAATTGGTTTTTGGTCAGCTCTTTTTGGTTGGTTTGAATATAATTCCACAGGTTCAGCCACGCCATAAAATCGGATTTTTTATCGGCAAAACGGCGATGTTTGTCATCAGCGGATTGTGGTTTTTCCTGCGGTCGTTCTCGGGGATCTTGAATAGACAGGGCAGATACGATAATCATTAATTCGTGTAAACAACCTTGTTCTACCGCTGTTAAGAGCATTTTGGCAAGGCGGGGATCGACGGGTAATTTAGCCAGTTGTCGCCCAATCGTTGATAGGCGGTTTTTCGGGCGGATACGTAGATCCGCCCCTACAGTGTTATCGGTATTCGTAGGGGCGGATCGATGTATCCGCCCATTTTCCTGCACGGAATGTGATGAAAACGCTCCCAATTCTTCCAACAACTTAATGCCGTCTTGAATATGGCGTTTATCGGGGGCATCCACAAAAGGAAAAGCATCAATATCGTCCAAGCCCAACGCCGTCATTTGCAAAATCACGCTGGCTAAATTAGTGCGTAAAATTTCAGGATCGGTAAATTCAGGGCGATTGTTGAAGTCCTCTTCTGAATACAGGCGAATACAAATCCCCTCTGACACCCGTCCACAACGCCCTTTGCGTTGATTAGCAGATGCTTGCGAAATCGGCTCAATAGGTAGGCGTTGCACTTTGGTGCGGTAGCTATAACGAGAAATGCGTGCCGTACCAGGATCGATCACATATTTAATCCCTGGCACGGTCAAGGACGTTTCCGCCACGTTGGTTGCCAATACAATACGATTAAGTCCGCTCGGGTGGAAAATTTTATTTTGTTCTTGGGCGGACAGGCGTGCATACAAGGGCAAGATTTCCGTATGGCGAAGATCTTGTTTTTGCAACATTTCCGCCGTATCCCGAATCTCTCGCTCGCCGTTTAAAAAGATCAGAATATCGCCTCTGCCCTCTGCTTGTAGTTCATCTACTGCGTTAGCAATGCCCTGTAATTGATCTTCTTCATCGTTGTCTAACATTGGACGATAACGCACTTCCACTGGATAGGTTCGCCCTGACACTTCTAAAATTGGGGCGTTGTTAAAATGCTTGGAGAAACGTTCTACATCAATGGTGGCTGATGTGATAATGACTTTCAAATCAGGACGGCGTGGCAACAGCTGTTTGAGATAGCCGAGAATAAAATCGTTATTCAGTGAGCGTTCGTGGGCTTCGTCAATAATCAAGGTATCATATTGATTTAAATAACGATCGGTTTGAATTTCTGCCAACAAAATCCCGTCTGTCATCAGCTTAATTTGGGTTTGCTCGCTGATTTGATCGTTAAAACGCACTTTGTAACCCACTATACCGCCGAGTTCCGTTTGCAATTCTTCCGCAATACGAGCCGCCACTGAACGCGCCGCAATACGGCGTGGTTGCGTATGTCCAATCAAGCCTTTTTTGCCTAAACCCAGTTCTAAACACATTTTCGGTAATTGGGTGGTTTTGCCCGATCCTGTTTCGCCTGCGATCACTACAACTTGATTTTCACGAATTAATTGTTGAATTTCTGCTTTGCGTTGACTCACAGGTAAATTGTCAGGAAATTCAATTTTTTGCACCGCAGTTTTACGTTGGTTTAGGCGTTCCTGTGCCAATTGAATTTGGCTTTGAATGTCTGCTGCCACGGCTTGTTGGCTTTGTTCATTTTTAATTTGAGCAATGCCACGAATCCGAGCAGCAATTTTTCGCTCATCAAGGATCATCACCTCTTTGAGTTGGTGAAATAAGGTTTTTTGTAACGGCGTTAGTGGGGTTCTATTTGATTTGGTTTGATTTGGTTTCACAGCTTATTTTCCCCCAATCAATAAGGATAAAATCCCTGCTGCAATCAATGGGCCGACAGGAATACCGCCGAGAAATGCTACGCCAAGCACGGTGCCAATCAATAAGCCAGTGAGTAGAATCGGTTGGGTTCCCATTAAACTGACGCCTCGCCCACCGAGCCATGCGACCAACGCTCCCACGGCCAACGCAATTAGCATTTTCCACTCAAATAAGGATTTCAATTCTGGCAGTTGCACTTTGCCTGACACTATCGGGCTGAGTACGCCAATGGTTAAAATAATAATGCCGATCGTTAAACCATTCTTTTCTACAAAGGGGATGTATTTGCTCAAAAAAGTTTGTTGCATTAACAATAAAACGGTGGCGGAAATGGTAATCGAGCTGTTATTACTAAGTACACCGAGTAAAATGAGTACGACCAGTAACAGAGCGATAGCATTAAATTGTAATGACATAATTAATCCTTGAAAGTGCGGTCTTTTTTTGAAAAATTTTTACTATTATAACAAATTCTCCCTTTTGCCTCGCTTTTTTATTTCCATTTAGCGAAAAAATCGTTAGTATAAAACGTCACACATTCAACGAGAAAATCACATGGACATTGCCTTAATTTTAGCCAGTAAAATCACCGAACTTACCCTTATTGTGTTATTAGGTTACGGTTTAGTGAAGTCAAAATTATTGCAACCGAAAGATACCTTTCCACTCTCTGTTGTCGGGGTGTATATCATTAGCCCTGCCGTCATGCTCAAAGCGTTCCAAATTGATTACAGCCCTGAATTGTTGCGTGGTTTATTGCTTTCCGTTTCCATGGCAATTTTGTTGCACATTCTCTTAATTATCATGGGCGTGATGCTGAAAAAAATCTTTAAACTTGATGGCGTGGAACATGCGGCGGCCATTTATTCTAATTCAGGTAATTTGATTATTCCGCTCGTGATGTCTATGTTTGGTGATGAATGGGTGATTTATGCCACCTGTTTTATCGTGGTACAGACGGTGTTATTTTGGACCCATTGCCGTGGTTTAATTTGTGGAGAAAAATCTTTCTCCTTGAAAAGAATTGTGAAGAATATCAATATTTGGTCAATTATTGTGGGGGCAACCTTGTTTGCTTTTCAGATTAAATTGCCCGCTATTGTTGTTGGCACCTTATCTTCCATCGGGACTTTTATTGGTCCGAATGCCATGTTGATTGCAGGTATGTTAATTGCAGGTATTCCGTTACGCAGTATTTTGTCGTCAAAACGGATTTATTTAGTCACTTTTTTACGCTTAATTTTTATCCCACTTTGCTTAATGCTCGTGATTAAATTCGGCCATTTTTCTAGCTTGGCAGAACATGGCGAAACCATTGCGTTAATCAGTTTTCTCGCCACCATTAGCCCTGCGGCGGCGACCGTCACACAAATTGCGGTGTTACATGGCAAAGATGCGCAAAAATCCAGTGCCATTTATGGGGTGACAACCATGTTATGCGTCATCACCATGCCGTTAATTATTACTTTGTATCAGTTGATTTAGGCAAGTTTAAGCGATAAAGATCTTTGCTATAAATCACGCTCGTGGGATTGGTGAGATCGTAGCCCGCCACACTGGGGGCAATTCGCACTGGCATGGCATATTGAAAAATCGGCATTACCACATATTCTTGCTGAGAACGAGCAATCGCCTTGCGATAAAGTGCGGTGCGTTCTTGTTCAGAAATCTTGGCCGACAAGGCTTTTTCTAACAGGTGATCCATCTCGGGATCAGAAAATCCCATTTTATTATCCGCACTTTGGGAATGTAATAAGGATAAAAAAGCAGAGGGATCATTATAATCCGCACACCAACCTGAACGAATAAGCTGAAAATCACCTTGAGCATGTTTTTCAAGTAGCGTTTGATAGGAAACCGGATCCGCTTGAATACGAATTAAATCCGACTGCGACCACACACGAATTAAATGTTCTGCAATTTGAGCATGTAAACCATGGTTATCATAGGCGAGCCGTAACATTAAGGGTTGACTTTCGGTGATCCCCGCATGCTGTAATTGTTGTTCCACCACCGTCGGCTCAAAATCTCGTTCTTGTTCAAATTGCATATTATCGGGTAAATAACTGATTCCATTCGGCAACATAAAAGGTTGTGACGGCACGATATTACTTGGAATCATGGCCGATAAAGCATTGCGTACCGCTTTTTTCTGCAACAGAGGATCACGGAAATTAAATTCGTAAAAATAAGTACAAAGTTGCGGGAAGTAGCTGATGTGATCTGTCCCCTGTTGGCTATTTTGAATAATATCCAAGCGTGATGGCGACATGTCAGGCGTGATCTGTTGGTAGATCACTTGACCAAATGCACGGTCATTGGCTTGCCAATAGCTCGGATTTTGCTGTAAACGAAGTTGATTTTTGCCTTGTTCCGCAAGCACATAAGCGCCATTGGAAATTATGTTAGTGGTCGTTGGCGTCGCTCCTTGATATTGAGGTAACAAGGCCACATGCGCCAACATCTTCGGCAAATAAGGGGTGGGTTTATCTAAACGAATTTGCAAGGTGCTGTCATCAAGGGCTTGTACGCCGAGTTGCTGTACAGGCATAGATTGCGCCAGTACGGCAGCGGCATTTTGCATATTCATGTAGCGTAAAAATTGCTTTTGCGGATTTGCCGAACCCGCTAATTGTTGCCAACTTTGCACAAAATCTTGTGCCGTCACGGGGTCGCCATTGGACCATTTGGCCTGTTTACGCAAGGTAAAAATCCATGTTTTTTGATCCGCACTTTTCCAGCTTTCTGCGACACCTGCAATAATATTACCCTGCGGATCATAAATCACTAAGCCCTCGAATAAATCACGTAATAGGGCGGTTTGTTCTGGCTGTTGAATCTGTTCAGGCTGTAACATAAACGGCCCATACACACCTCGGACTAACACATCCGATTGATACGCCACATTATCGGTGGGGCTGGCAACGCTTTGCGTTTTTTCAGGAACAGCATTAGGCTCACAGGCTGACAGACAAATGAGGCTAAAGATCGCCAACATGGCCACCTTAACAGCGTTTATTACGATGATTTTATTGTGCATAGTTGCGCTTTATCCGCTAATTCGCCGGATATTCTTCAATGGTGACAGGCAATTCAAAAATGCGCCCTAAACGTGAAATCACCACCTTGACTTGTGTGTTTGGCTTGGTATTGCTGATCACTTGCATTACCTGATCGGGCGAATTGGCCACTTTATCATTAAATTTCAACATCACATCGCCCGCTTGAATACCCGCTTTTGAGGCAGGCCCATTTGGTACCACATTTTCAATTAAAATCCCCGAACTGTTTTCATCATTTTGACCGTTACTAAACAAAATATTACTTTGTACGCCAAAATAACCTCGGATCACTCGGCCATCACGGATAATCTTTTTCATCACATCATTGGCAATTTCAATGGGGATGGCAAAGCTCAAGCCCTCGGCAATTTCCGTGGCGTCTTTGCCGATACTTAAGGTGCTAATGCCCACTAACTCGCCCAAGGAGTTGATCAAGGCGCCACCCGAATTGCCTCGATTAATGGAGGCGTCTGTTTGAATAAAATTCTGCCGACCGACGGTTTCGCCGACGGCATTTCGGCCGGTGGCGCTGATGATCCCTTGCGACACGCTTTGACCGAGATTATAAGGATTACCAATGGCGAGCGCTACATCCCCCACATGCACTTGACGCTTGGCATTCTGCGGTATAGTCGCCAATTTTTCTGCTCGAATTTTTAACACCGCCAAGTCAGTTAAACTATCCGAACCAATTAAATTGGCCTCAAACACCCGTCCGTCTTGTAAAGCAACAATAATTTGATCCGCACGTTGAATCACGTGTTTATTGGTGAGAATATAACCGTCTTTGCTCATAATCACACCCGATCCTAAATTATGGGTTGACACTTTCCCCGCATCTAAATTGGAATTGCTGGTAAAGGTTTGATTATACACATTCACCACCGCCGGCGAGGCAATGCGTACAGCCTCTTTAAAAGACATCACGTCACTGGTTAATTTTAACCCCGTGCCACCGGTAAATTGCGGGATCACAAAGAGAATTAAGCCTGCACAAACCAAGCCAATCAATGCGGATTGTAATAATTTTTTTATCATAACAGTCTCTCTATTTTTGCTGTTTGCGGTAGTAACAGGTTTTTAAATCTTCGCCTAGCTGTTCAACAGATTGTAATTGCCATTGCGGGGCTTGCGCCAGTTGCTGAACATGCGGCAATTTGCACAAGCCTCTGGCTTGATCGCCGAGTAATTTAGGCGCAATATACACCAACAATTCATTGACTACATTCTGCTCAATTAAGGCACCCGCAAAAGTGGCCCCACATTCTACCCATAAGCTGTTGATTTGGCGTTCCCCTAAGGCTTGCATTAAGGCAGAAAGTGCGGTCTGATTTTCGTTAATTTTTAGCTGAATATGTTGGCAGAAATCAGGGAAATCTGCTAAATCACGGGCTTTATCACTGACCAACCACACCGGCGAATCTGTGTTAAAAAGCTGATGGCTCGGCAACACTCGGTGCTGAAAATCCCAAATAATACGCACCGGTTGGCGAACATTTTCAATTGCGTATTCTTGCTGAATGGCTGGCGGTAACTGCGCCCAACGGACATTTAAGCTCGGATCGTCCGCTAGCACCGTGGCGGCGGTAGATAAAATTGCCGAGGCTTTTGCCCGTTCTTGTTGCACGTCAGCACGGGCTAACTCGCCGGTAATCCATTTGCTCTCACCATTCGCCATAGCCGTGCGACCATCCAAACTCATGGCCAATTTTAATTGTACAAAAGGCAAGCCCGTTCGCATACGGTGCAAAAAGCCTTGGTTTAACCTTTCGGCTTTTTCTTGCAATAATCCCACCGCCGTTTCAATGCCTGCCTGTTGCAACATCTGCAAACCACGGCCAGCCACTTGCGGATTCGGATCTAACATGGCCGCAATCACTTTGCTCACACCTGCCTCAATTAAGCCTTTGGCACAAGGCGGTGTGCGTCCATAATGGGAACAAGGCTCCAAGGTCACGTAAGCCGTCGCATGTTTAGCTTGTTCGCCCGCTTGGCGTAATGCCATGACTTCAGCATGCGGTTCGCCCGCTTTGAAATGAAAACCTTGCCCGACAATTTTTCCCCGTTTGACCAACACACAACCCACCGAGGGATTTGGCAAAGTAGTAAACCGGCCACGTTCGGCTAAATCTAACGCAAGTTGCATAAACTGGTGATCTTGTGGGCTAAATGTCATCAAGTAAAGTCCTTAATTTTATCGATTTCTTTGGAAAATTCATTAATATCTTCAAAACTTAAATACACCGAGGCAAACCGAATATAGGCCACTTTATCTAATTTTTTTAATTCATCCATGACTAAATTACCCACTAATTTACTCGGCACTTCTCGCTCGCCTGTCGCTTGTAATTGGTGAATAATATGGCTCACCGCTTTCTCTACATCATCTTCGCTGACGGGGCGTTTCCCCACCGCATGCTGAATACTCTGACGGAGTTTCAACTCATCAAAAGGTTCTCGAGAATCGTCCTTTTTGATCACTCTTGGTACAATTAATTCAGCGGTCTCAAAGGTAGTGAAACGCTCGTGACATTGTATACATTCACGACGTCGGCGAACCTGAAACCCCTCGGCCACCAAACGGCTATCAATCACTTTCGTTTCTTCGGCAGAACAAAACGGACAATACATAACATTCCTTATTTTTCTAATACTTGCTTCGTTTCTTTATCCATTTCTACATTAATTTTATGATCCACCACCACATTCATATTAATGGTAATCCCCTCTTTCGGCGTTTCCAACTGTACGGTAGGCGTACAGCCAGTCAGCAATAGACTGACGGCCAGAAAGTGCGGTGTCAATTTTATGTATTTTTTCATCATTCAAAAACCCTGTTGCGCATGGCTTAAGTTTAACACAGCCTGAGGGGAAATCCTACACCTCAAGGTGAGGGCTGTTGAGGTTTCAAGGCAAGAGATTATTTTCTTTTTTGATAGAGTTGATATTCTAAATTCTGTTCAAAGGTGGAACCATAATTTATCATATCCCATAATTCATGGACATTTTCTTGATGATTATAATTCAAGGTAATGGGATGTTTATTGCGTTTCGTCGGATTATAACCTTGAATATGTGAGGCTAATGTCAACATGCCATTGGGCGTTAAATTGACATTGGCAGTTAACTTTTGCAAATTCATATTACTCACCACATCCGCTAAAATCCCCTCGGTTAACCCACCGGATTTTAGCCCTGTGATCAGTTCTGGCCCCAATGTTAAGTTCACATCTTGCTCGTCCGTTTTGGTGATTTCGCCATCACAAATAATACAATGCTCATTTTCCAACCAAAATGGGAGCGTCGCATTCACCCGCCCCGACAGGCCCACTTGGGTATATTCTGCCATGGTTAAGGCTTGCGATAAATCAATATTATATAGCTGTACATTGGCGATTGTTTGTTGCGGTAAAGCAAATTTATTGACGCTCATTTCGCCACCGAGTAAATTAAATTTTAATTCACTCAATGTCAGCGGGCGTTGTGCCGAATAAGGGTAATAACCTTGCACTTTCACACGCAGATTTTCAGCCACTAACACACCTGATTTCAGGTAATTGACCGACACTTGCACGGGATTTTTCACCAATTCTATGCGACTATTGAGGTAACGATAAGGCAACGCAAATTCAATGCCTCGCAATTCACCATCAGGAAACGCCACCTCCGCTTGTCGAATGGAAAAATGGCCACCCATTTGTAAACCCCGTTCGGTGCTGACATCAAAATCGGTTTGTCCTTTGATCGTGCCATTTAAAATTTCCCATTCCCAATTCTGCGGGAATAAGGTTTGGAACACTTTCGCCGATTGTTCTAACCAATATATTCGCCCCACTAATTCATCATGGCGATAATGGGCAAATAATTTTATCGGGCCTAATCCCCCTGCGGTCATATTGCCGGCTAAATTAAAATCTTTGAGCGCTTTGCCATCAATGCCTAACTCCAACACCGGTTTGACAAAATGCCCGCCGTAATCTAAACCAATGTCGGGAATGCTGGCTTGCAGTAAGCCTTGTAATTTATCTTCTTCATAATACCAATGCAAGGTGTCTTTTAAGCGCATTTCAACCTTGGGAACACGGATTCCTGAGGTATAAAATTTCCCCAAATGGGCTTGTAATTGTTGGATTTCCACATGATCCGATTGCCATGCGCCTTTTCCGCTTACAGTAATCGGGCTTTTCAGTGCTTTCACGTTCGCTTTGCCGTTAAAATTCCATTTCCACCAGTTGCTATCACTGCTTTTCAAGATCACCCCATTGCGTTGAAAATCATCTGTACGCAAGGCGAATAAAGACGTAATCCCCGCCACAAATTGATTGGCTTGACCGTCTAAATGTAAATCAATATCCGAAAATTGGGCGGTGTGGCCTTGTAAAAAGGCTTGTAATCTTCCCCCTACGCCATACTTGCCAATAATCACATCTGTCATAGGTATTCTCACCGTCATATTGGCATTAGGTTCTTTCCAATTCACCCGTAAGGTGGATTTTTCTTTGAATAGGGCAATCATATCCTCTTGATTGCCTCGCACATCAAACGCCGTGTCGACATAAGCAATGGATTGACCGTATTTCACGTTGCCATGGGCCTCCAAAGGAAGATTAAGACTGTCTTTGTTAATCGTACCTTGGGTACCATAAATCACAATATTGCCTTTGCCAGCCTCACCAGAAGAAAACAAACTCAACCGTACGTCCATATTGATCGGAAACCAATCTTCTTCTGGTTTTCGTAAGGTTAAATTTAGCACCCCTTGCAAAGGCTGTTCCAATGCCGAAATATCCCAATAAAACTGGCTTTTTTCAATCTGAAATCGGTCTTTTTCCACCTTAAACGGCACATTTAAAATTGGCTGTTGATGTTCCACATCTTGCAAAACCAAGGTGCCTTGCCGATCTTGCCATTGCAAGGATAAATCCGCCTGCGTTAAGGCTAAATCGGGGCGTTGCCAATGTAAATTGAATTTCCCCTGTTCGGGAATATCCAATATATTTTGTGATAAGGCAAATTGAAAATCTGCTTGATGTTGCTGATCCGCTTGGGGTTGATAGGTTAAATGGCCACTCACTTGCTGTTCGGCTAAGGTTGCATTGAGTTGAATCAGCTCACGCTCTGGCGTTTTGCCCGTCGCTTGTAAATGGAGTTGTTGATCTTGATAAGACAAAGCGGCGCTTAATTGACTTTGCAATAATTGTTGCAGCGCAGGCGAACTGATGGCCTCCGCATTAATCACCTGTAAATCCGCAATTTCTACGCTCACATCAGGCAAACTGGCCAAAAGTGCGGTTAAATTAAATTCTGTTTTTGTGGCGTCCTCTGCACTCGGTATCTGTTGAAAACAAGCATAATCAAGGATAGCCTTTTCCGCCTGTAACGCGCGTTTATCCCACCAATGGGCTTGAACATTTTCTAATTGGACTAACGGACAAGCCACGGGCTGATTGAGATTCAGCGTAAAGCTATGCAGTTCCGCCCCTTTGGTGGAGAGCGTATTTTTTTCACCGATTCTAATGGAAATATCTTGTCCGAGAAAATGATTCGCCAGTTGCTCGATATGGCTCGGTGACAAGGCAAATAAGCTGATTGCCACCACTGCGAGTAACGTCACCGAAACAGAAACAAGACATTTTTTAACCATCTGCTTTCTTCTCTATATGAAGTACGCTAACATGGCCCAAATCGGTAAAAAACTGGCAATAAACAATAATAGCATTAACGCAGGATAATTGAGTTTTATTTTTCTGAAAATCGTCACCGCTAAAATTCCCATCAGTGCCAAGTGCGATAAAAAATAAAGGACAACGGCAAAATCATTGGCAAAACGCACCGCACTTGGATTCCATGCCATAAAAAGTAATACCGACAGGATATTCAGTACCAACAACACCGCCATAATCAATGGCAATAAAGCGATCAAACCTTGCAAGCGGTTACGTGAAATCACCAAGGCTAAATTGGCCAGCACCACCCCAATAAATAGTTGGGCAAAGGGGCTATAAATCAAATAGGGGGCGCGATTCTCAACCATTAACAGCACATAGAGAACGATAGCAATCAGCCCAATCATTCCCCCCGCCAATAACCACGTATCACGGCGATCCTCCTCTTGTGTCGGTTGTTTTAAGGCAATGATAACCATCAATGCCCCACAAAAACAGAGCGCTAACGTGGTTAACGGGCGGGTATCATTTAACAACCCGATTATGCCGATAATCACCCAATACAAAGCAAAAAAGCCCTGCGCAACCATTAACCGCCCACGTTGACCGGGACATATTTCCCCTTTGAGAAACACCACAAAACACAACAGTTGTGCCGCTAAAAAGCTCAATGGCAACGCACGTTGTTGAAATATAATTACGTAACTTTCGGGAATGCACGCCAATAAAATCGGCATGAGGGAGAAAAGTGCGGTGCGTTTTAAAGGGGTTTCTTCTAACATAATCAATCCAATCAATGTTTAAAATGATAAATAAGCGGCCATCACCAGCGCATTTTCACGCTTGCCCTCTGGTGTTGGGTAGTAATCTCGGCGCACACAGACTTCATTAAAGCCACATTGTTCATACAATTTTTGGGCGTTATGGTTACTTTCTCGCACTTCCAACCAAAGGGTTTTAATGCCTTTTTGTTGTAATTGCACCAGTAATTGATGCAGTAATTGAAAGCCTAATTTTTGCCCTTGAAAAGCGGGATCAATGGCAATATTAAATAATGTCGCCTCATCCACCACGATTTGACTAATGGCAAACCCGACAATCTGCTGATTAACGCTAATTTTAAGATTATGATAACGCTCACCCTGATTATTTTTCAAGGTGCCCATGGACCAAGGCACTAAGTGCGCCGCCTGTTCAATCTCAAAGAGGCGTTCAAAATCCTGAGGTTCAATCCATTCAATGCGGATATGACTTGACATAGCGTTCCTTATTGACGTTTGTTCGGCAAGCGATCCACGTCGGTTTTCTTCTCAATTTCTTGTTCTTGATAATCAAACACCGGCAACCCCCATTCAAAACGGATCGCCAATAAACGGATAATAAAGCCACTGAGTAAAGTGATGATCACCACAATATCATGCTGAATACCCAGTTCATGCAAAGCAATGTAAATACAGGTCGCCAATAAGGCCACACTGGCATAGAGTTCTTTTTGAAACACCAGCGGAATACGGTTACATAATAAATCACGCAACACGCCACCGAATGCGCCCGTGATAATGGCGGCGATAGTGGCAATAATATAGCCATGGCCCATATCCAAGGCAATTTGTGCGCCAATAATGGAAAACACGATCAACCCAACGGCGTCAAGCACTAAGAAAATGGTACGAAAATAGCGCATAAAATGATTAATAAAGGGCGCAATAAACACGGTTAACACCGCCGCCGTAGCCACAATAATAAAATATTCGGGGTGTTTCACCCAACCTAGCGGATAATGCCCTAACAACACATCTCGCACGGACCCACCACCAATGGCGGTCATGGAGGCGATAATAATCACCCCAAAAATATCCATTTTTTCTCGCCCTGCGGCTAATGCCCCCGTAATGGCCTCGGCGGTAATACCAATGATATAAAGAATGGAAAGTAACATAGGTTTTGATTGTTGATAAAAAGTGCGGTTGATTTTAGCGTAGTTTTTTGGGAATGGCAATGTTCTGGCCATAGGTATAGATGACAAAATAAAGAGAGCATTTAATGAAAGAAAAAATGGCCATAAACAAAATATTTTATGACCATTAATATGCGTTAAGTTCTATTTGTCAAAATTTTTAAGAATTTCTTTTTCTATTTCAAAATATGTTTTATAACCAGTTAGTTCACAGCGAATAGGTTGTGGAGAAAAAATTAACAACTCCTGTACATGCACGCCACGCCCTGCCCAATAAAAAAGCTCTAACATATTTAATTTTTTCCCATTTTTTAGGGTTAACTGATACTGACGGCCTAAAGATTCAATACTACAACGTTGATTAAGCATGTTAATTTTAACATCACTTGGTTCTAACCCTAAGATTTTATAAAGTTGGCTACGTGTTACATAACTCCCCTGTCCAAAAGTCGATTTGAATTCTAGAACAAGATTTGGAGATTTAAATGATTTATTTGCTACAGGCGTTTTATCCCAAACTTCCCCCCAAAGAGTTAAATAATACAAAAGTTTTTTTTCACCATCCTCATTATAACTAAGTAAATCTGAACTTTTAACATCCTTTGCATCTAATCGCAAATTTGTTCCATCCGCCGCCAATGGGGGATATTTTTGTTCAAAATACTGCTTGAATTCCGCCTTACTTTTACTGGCGGCCAACTTTTCATAGGTGGCATAATCTGGCATCAGTGCAGGTTCAGCCGCCATACTTAGTTTCGAAAAACAGGCGGATAAAATAGGCAAGATAAATAATAGCGTACGTTTTTTCATATGTCATTCCTATGGGTAATAATGCTGATTTTATCCACTTGTTATATTAATCACAAGTGAAATGATTATGGTTCTTGAAAATCCTCTCTTTTTTGAAACATGGTAAAGTGTCTCAGCGCATACCATTGTTTGTGTTTTTTTGCTAGCCATAAAAAAGAGCATTATGCTCTTTTTTATCATAACTCAAACCAACTAATTTTTCTCAAAACGTTGTAATTCTTTTTTCGTATGATTTTCTACACCCTGTATGTTAAAAAAATCACAATTCAGTTGTTGCTTAGAAAAAACAAACCATGTTTCTTTCGTAGATGGCTCCTCTACATCGTAATAAACATAAATCATCACATGTAAAATATCACCTGTTTTCAACGTCAATCTATAAGGCGTGGCTTTACTTTCACCGCTGTAACAATAGTTACCTGATATATCAACCTTAGCCTCATTTTTATTTAGCTGCAACAAATTATAAAATTGTTTTTGAGTGACAAAATTATAGGCTTTATTAAACCCCACAATCAGCACTGGCGCAGCCATTTTATTTCCTTGTAAATCATCATAGGAAAGTGCCGTCCAAGCAAAATTGCCTTTCGTTTTGCTTTGTATTGGTGCATATTGTTGCTCAAAATAATGTCTAAAATCAGCACTATTCGCCTTTGCAAAGGTTTCATAGGCGACATAGTTAGGCATTTTCTTGCTACTTAAGGTTGAATTTTCTGCCTGTAATGGTACACAGCCAGTTAATAGTAGAAGTAATAATATAAGTTTTTTCATAGATAAAATTCCTATTCTTCGTACATTTTATTTTTCATTGGGCCAGTGCGTTCAAAGTCTTGAAGTGCATTTTTATCAAGTTTACCTTGTGGAAATCCGAATGTTTTACAACTCTGTTTATTTTTATAAATAGTTAATACAGTATAGTCATGATTACCTGGTTCATAACCACCTGAGTAAAATAAATATAATACTTTTCCAGATTTTAGTGTTAATTTATATTGCCCACTTTCTTCCCAATGAATACTTCCTGGATGTTGTTTACATATATTTATTTTTTCAATATTAATATCATTTGGATCTAACCCAAACACTTTATAAAAGTTATATCGAGTAAAATCTAGATATGCTAATCTGAATTCAAAGCCTAATGTAGTTTCTTTTTTTAAAGCATTATACTTATCTCCAACCAAATAAACCTTACCTCTGAAATAACTAAGCAAATCCAAACCTTCAGGATCATCATACATATCGATTCCAACTGGAAAGGCTTTTTTGACCACACTTACATCAGATTTAAAATTAAGCCCATAAAAATTCTCATTTTTAGGGTATTTTTGATCAAAATAACGTTTAAATTCAGCACCATTATTTGTACTGGCAAATTTTTCAAAGGTTTCATAATCTGGCAG